>NZ_MUYZ01000138.1:0-16447 GCF_003013775.1 Micromonospora sp. MH33 | reverse complement strand
GGCGCCGGCGGCGAGGGCGGTCACCGCAGGCTGTCGGCCAGCTCGGCGGGGTCCGGACGGGCCGGCCCGGCGGCGGCGCTGTCGCCGGCCACCAGGTAGGCGGGCCGGCCCTGCACGGCCGTGTAGATCCGGGCCACGTACTCGCCGAGCAGGCCGAGGCAGAGCAGCTGCACCGCGCCGAGGAAGAGGATCGCCACGTAGAGCGAGGGCCAGCCGCTGACCGTGGCGCCGGCGAACCAGGCCAGCACCGCCACCACCACGAGCACCCCGCAGACCGCCACCCCGACCAGGCCCAGCCAGGTGGCCATCCGCAGCGGGGCGGCGGAGAAGCTGGTGACGCTCTCGGCGGCCAGGCCGGCCATCCGGGACAGCGGGTACTTCGTCCGGCCGGCGGCGCGCTCCTGCCGCTCGTAGGTCACCTCGCCGCTGGGGAAGCCGAGCCAGGGCACCACCAGCCGGAGCACCGGGCCCCGCTCGGGCAGCTCCCGCAGCGCCTCCACGACGGCCCGGCTGAGCAGCCGGAAGTCGCCGGCCTGGGCGGGGACCTGCTCGCCGACCAACCGCCGGACCAGGCGGTAGTAGCCGCCCGCGGTCCACCTCTTGAACCGGGTGTCCCGGCTGCGGTCGGCCCGCACGGCGTAGACGACGTCCAGGCTGTCGGCGCGGGCCCGGCGGAGCAGCTCGACGATCACCTCGGGCGGATCTTGGAGGTCGGCGTCGATGCTGGCCACGTACGCGCCCCGGGCGCGGAGCAGGCCGGCGTGCAGGGCGGCCTGGTGCCCGCTGTTGCGGCGCAGCCGGAGCACCCGCAGCTCCGGCCAGCCGACCCGGAGCGCGGCCAGCGCCGCCGGGGTGCCGTCGGTGCTGCCGTCGTCGACGGCCACCACCTCGTACGCCTCGCCCAGCCCGTCCAGCACGCCGCGCAGCCGGACGGCGAGCAGCCGGAGGACGGCCTCCTCGTTGAACATCGGCACCACCACGGACAGGGCCGGCTGCGGCGCGGTCACGACACTCGACCCCCGGTTCCCTGGCGGCGGCGGACGGGGCCGACGCTACCAGTCGGGCAGGTCAGGGCCGGGTGGGTCGCCGGGCGCCGACCCGGTCAGGTGCCGCAGGTGGTGGCCGGCAGGCCGGACACCGGCACCGGGGAGCGGCCGGTCGGGCGGGCCTTGCCGGCGAGCACCGCGGCCAGCGCGGTCATCGACGCCCGGGTGGAGGAGTAGGTGGCCAGCAGGGTCGGCGACTTGGCTCCGGCCAGCACGTACGGGGTGTCCATGGCCACCGTCACGGTGGCGTCGGCGCGGAGGTCCTTGCTCCCGTCGCCGTACCCGACGAGGTGCACCACCGTGCCGCCGCTCGGCACCACCTTCACCCCGGCGGCGGTGAGCGCCTCGGCCAGCGCGGCCTTGGTGCGGTCCCGCCCGGCGGCGGCGGTGACGGTGACCGGGCCGGTCAGCCGGCTGCCGCAGCGACCGCGCAGCATGGTCACCGCGGCGGCGGCCAGGTCGGCGGCGGCCTTGCGGTGCGCGGCGCTGTCCAGCGTCGACAGCGCCGGTGCCGGCCGGTCGGCCAGCTTGAACTTCATGGTCAGCACCCGGGTGACCGCATCGACCAGCCGGGTCCGGGGCAGCGAGCCGTCCTTGAGCGCGGCCCGCAGCCCGTCGTACGCCTGGCCCACGTTCGGGGTCATCAGGATGAGGTCGTTGCCGGCGTTCAACGCCCGGACCGCGGCCTCCCCCGGCGACCACCGCTTGGCCGGCGCCATGTTCATCCCGTCGGTGATCACCACGCCCTGGAAGCCGAGCTGGCCGCGGAGCACGTCGGTGAGGAGCTTGCGGGAGAAGGTGGCCGGGGTGCCCGGGTCGATCGCCTTGACGTCCAGGTGGGCTGACATCACCGCCATGGCGCCGGCGTCGATCCCGGCGTGGAAGGGCGGGAACGCGGTGCGGTCCAGCACGGCGCGGGACTGCCTGACCACCGGCAGGTCGGTGTGCGAGTCGGCGGCGGTCAGCCCGTGCCCGGGGAAATGCTTGACGCTGGCCGCGACCCCCTCGGCCTGCAATCCGCGGACCGCGCCGGCCACCTGCGCCGAGGCGGTCTTCGGGTCGGCGCCGAAGGAGCGGGAGCCGATCACCGTGCTGCGGGTGGCCAGCACGTCGGCGACCGGGGCGAAGTCGAGGTTGACGCCCATGGCGGCCAGCTCGGCGCCGGCGGCCCGCCAGGCGGCCTCGGTCAGCGCCGGGTTGCCGGCCGCCCCGGCGGCCAGCGGGCTGGGCAGCAGGGTCACCCCGTCGGTGATCCGGGTGACCACGCCGTACTCCTGGTCGGTGCCGATCAGGAAGGGGGCGGGGCCGGCGGGCAGCCGGCCGGCGGCCTCGCGCAGCCCGTCGGTCAGCGCGCGGACCTGCTTCGGGTTGTCGACGTTGGTGGTCTCCTGGTTGCCCGAGGTGGGGTCGTCGGCGCTGAAGCCGACCAGGATGAGCCCGCCGAGGCGGTACTTGGCGACCATCTCGGCGGGGGTGTCGACCCCGGCCAGCGCCCGGTTGCCGGCCGCCGACCCGGGCGAGACCTTGGTGGCCGAGCTGCCGTACGCGTACGGCATCAGCACCTGGCCGACCAGGTCCTCGTCGGAGAGCGTCGCCACCAGGGCGGCCGCCCGGGCGGCCGGGTCGGCGGCGGTCGGCGTGGGGGCGGCCGACGACGGGGCCGGCGCCGGGCTCGACGGGGTGGGTCGGGATCGTTCCGGCTCACCGGAGCACCCGGAGACGAGCAGCGCGGTCAGTGCGGCGAGCGCGACGCCGGCGCGACGCGGGGAAATCGACACGCGCCCCACCGTATCGGGGCAACTTGACCTTCCGTCAGCCCACCCGGGTGAGCAGCGTCACGGGGGCGCCGTCCCCGGCGTAGCGGTAGGGCTCCAGCTCGGCGTCCCAGGCGGTGCCGAGCGCCTTGTCCAGGGCGTGCGCGAGCGCCTCCGGGGCCCGGGCGGACGCCATGATGCTGCGCAGCCGGTCCTCGCCGAGCTGGATGTCCCCGGCCGCGCCGACGGTGGCCCGGAACAGGCCGCGTCCCGGGACGTACATGAAGCGCTCGCCGTCGGTTCCCGGGCTGGGCTCCTCGGTCACCTCGAAACGGATCATGGGCCACTGCCGGAGGGCAGCAGCCAGCTCGGCGCCCGTCCCCGGGCTGCCGGTCCACCCGCACTCGGCGCGGCGCGCCCCGGGATCGACGGGCTGGGCCGTCCAGTGCAGGTTGACCGGCGCGGCGAGGACGCGCGCGATCGCCCACTCGACGTGCGAGGACACGGCGAGCGGGGTCGAGTGGACGTATACGACGCCACGCGTTGGCACGGTGACCTCCCGGTGAGCCGAGGTGCGTCTTCCCCTACGACCTCGTCCACCCGAGTGGCCTCTGCAACACATGATGACCCGTGTGACGGATGGTGCGCCAGCGAATCGGAAAATTCGCCGGCCCCGGTGACCGGGAAATACCCGGGCGGCTGACCCGGTTGTGCTCCCTGACGGCGCGACGACCAGCCAGGCGTCGAGGTCGTGTACAGTTCTCTGGGCGGTTCTGTGCCGCCGCACGTCTTCGCGGGCTGACGCTCACCCCGGGCGTCAAACCGCACATACAGCCCCCGGACGTTTTCCGTCCTCCCGTACGTCTGCAAGGAGTACCTCCGTGGCGAGCAACACCTCTAAGACCGCGCGCGCGTCAGTCCGGGCCGGCCAGGCTGGCCAGGGTGGCGCCCTCAGCGTGCTGGGCGAGTTCAAGTACCTGATCCCGCTCAACGGCGGCAAGCACGCCTACGTGCGCAACCTGACCAACGGCAAGACCGCGCACCTGCGCACCGACTCCGAGGCCTTCGTCGAGGAGATCCGGGTGCTGGCCGCCGCCGGCCACGCCGCCAAGCTGCGCGCCGAGATCAACGCGCTGGCCGCCACCCACCCGGACCACGGCTGGGACAAGACCGAGAAGCGTCTCGTCGAGGCCGGCGTCTTCGAGGGCTGAGCGCCCTCACCCGCGACACCACGAACCGCCCGCCGGGGGTCACCCCGGCGGGCGGTTCTGTCTGCTCACTCCTCCGGCAGCAGCGCCACCTCACCGGTGGCCAGGTCGTAGAGGGCGCCGACCACGGCGACCTCCCCGGCCGTGACCGGCCCGGCCAGCAGGTCGTCGGCGCGCAGGGTCGCCACCGTGCGGCGGACGTGCCGGCGGATGGCGAGGGGGTGTGCGTCCGGGTCGTCCACGCCGACCTCGTGGACCGCGGGCGCGATCCGGTCCACCACGTAGCGCAGCGAGCCGCCCGGCCGCCGCCCGCTGCGCAGCGCGTCGACCGCGGAGCCCACCGCGCCGCAGCGCTCGTGCCCGAGCACCATCACCAGCCGCACGCCGAGCTGCCCGACCACGTACTCGATCGAGCCGCAGACCGCCCGGTCGAGCACGTGCGCGCCGGTGCGGATCACGCAGATCGAGCCGAACGTCTGGTCGAAGATCGCCTCCAGCGGCACCCGCGAGTCGATGCAGCCCAGCAGCACCGCGTACGGCTGCTGGTCGCCGGAGGCCACCGCCGCGGCGGCGGTGACGTCGTGGCCGTGCACCGGCTGCCCGCTGACGAAGCGCCGGTTGCCGGCGAGCAGCTCGGCCAGGGCGGCCCGGGGCGTCCGGGCGGCGGCGGTGGGCGGCATGCCCTACAGCCTGGTCACCGATCGGACGCCGCGAAGCCGGGTTGGGAATCTTCTCACCACCCCGGTTGCCGTGTTGTCATGACGGGTACGCCGGTGTTACCGCCGGGTCACTCCGGTGTGACAGACACCGGTCGGCCCGGGAGGTGGACTCATGCCGGAGCACCTGGAGGTGCGCCTACCCGACGGCGTACGCCTGCACGTGGCGGCGACCGGACCGGTCGACGCGGAGGTCACCGCGATCCTGCTGCACGGCTGGACGCTGGACGGGCGGAGCTGGCACCGGCAGCTCGCCGACCTGCGCGACCGATTCGGCGGGCGGGTCCGGGTGGTGACCTACGACGCCCGCGGGCACGGCCGGTCGAGCTGCATGACGCTGCGCACCGCCACCTTGGCCCAGCTCGGCGACGACCTGGCCGCCGTGGTCGACCAGATCGTCCCGTCCGGGCGAATCGTGCTGGTGGGGCACTCGATGGGCGGAATGACCGTGATGGAGTACGCCCACCGCCACCCCGAGCACTTCGCCGGCCGCACCGCCGGCCTGGTCTTCGTCTCCACCACCGCCGAGGGGCACACCCACACCGCCTACGGGCTCTCCCCCCGGATCGCCCGGCTGATCCGGCTCGCCGAGACCACCGGCGCCGGGGTGCTGGCCCGCTGCGGCGCCTGGCGCCCGCCGCACGCGCTGCTGCGCGCGCTGCGCCCGAGCATCCGCTGGATGCTCTTCGGCGACCGCTGCGACCCGGCCGGCCCGTACCACGCCACGGTCGGCCGGACCGCCGACGGGCTGCGGCTCAGCGTGAAGGGCGCGCCCGAGTCGGTGCTGCCGCGCTGCGCCGCGCGGCGGACCGCCCAGGGTGACACGCCGCTGGATCCGGCCGGCCGGGACGCGCTGCACGCGATGCTCGCCGAACGGGCCGGGGCCGGGCACCGCATCCTGGCCGTGGCCGAGTGCCCGGTGGGCGCCGAGTCGGTGACCGACGAGCAGGTCGACGGGCTGGTCTTCGTCGGCTTCCTGGCTCTCGCCGACGGGGTGCGGGAGAGCGCCGCGCCCGCGGTGCGGCGGATCCGGCAGGCCGGCGTGCACACCATCATGATCACCGGAGACCACCCGGCCACCGCCGAGGCGATCGCCGACACCATCAGCCCCGACCACGGGGAGCAGCGGGTGGTCACCGCCACCGAGCTGGACCGGCTCGACGACGAGGCCCTCGCGGAACGGCTGATGGCCACCGACGTGGTGGCCCGCTGCACCCCGGCGCACAAGGTGCGGATCATCCAGGCGCTGCAACACCGGGGGCGGACGGTGGCGATGACCGGCGACGGCGCCAACGACGCGCCGGCCATCCGGCTCGCCGACGTGGGCATCGCACTCGGCCAGCGCGGCACCCCGGCGGCCCGCGCCGCCGCGGACCTGGTGGTCACCGACGACCGGCTGGAGACGATCATCGCGACCCTGGTGGAGGGGCGGGCCATGTGGTCGTCGGTCCGCCACGCGCTGAGCATCCTGGTCGGCGGCAACCTCGGCGAGATCGCGTTCAGCGTGCTGACCGCCGCCAGCACCGGCCGGTCGGCGCTCACCGGCCGGCAACTGCTCCTGGTCAACCTGCTCACCGACCTGGTACCCGCGCTGGCCATCGCGGTCCGCCCGCCCGCCTCCGACGGGGCCGACCACCTGCTGCGGGAGGGACCGGACACCTCGCTGGGCGAGACGCTGACCCGGGAGATCGCGCTCCGGGCCGGCGCCACCACGCTCGGCGCGACCGCCGGGTGGACGCTCGCCCGGTGGACCGGCCGCGAGCGCCGGGCGGGCACGGTCGCGCTCGCCTCGCTGGTCGGCACCCAGCTCGGCCAGACCGTGCTGGCCGGCGGCACCAGCCCCACCGTGCTGGCCTCCACCGCCGCCT
This sequence comes from Micromonospora sp. MH33, assembly GCF_003013775.1. Taxonomy (NCBI): domain Bacteria; kingdom Bacillati; phylum Actinomycetota; class Actinomycetes; order Micromonosporales; family Micromonosporaceae; genus Micromonospora; species Micromonospora sp. MH33. The sequence goes on along the minus strand of NZ_MUYZ01000138.1, from coordinate 9,855 downwards.
CGATCGGCGTGCTGATCGCTGTGGTGCAGACGCCCGGGGTCAGCCAGTTCTTCGGCTGCACCCCGCTCGGCCCGGTGGGCTGGAGCATCGCCGCCGGCTCCGCGCTCGGCGCCACCTTCGCCAACGGCGCGCTGACCCGGCTGGTCGACCGCCTGCCCCAGCGCGCCCACGACTCGCATGGGGAAACCGATCAGGGGTACGGCGAGGAGCATGGCGCCTGAGGTGACCTTCATCGGTACGGCCACGACGGTACTGCGGCTCGGCGGATTCACGCTGCTCACCGACCCGAACTTCCTGCACCGCGGCCAGCGGGCCTACCTCGGCAGGGGACTCTGGTCGAAGCGCAGCACCGACCCGGCGCTGACCATCCCCGAGCTGCCCACGCTGGACGCCGTGGTCCTGTCCCACCTGCACGGCGACCACTTCGACCGGGTGGCCCGGCGCGGCCTGGACCGCGCCCTGCCGATCGTCACCACGCCCGAGGCGGAACGGAAGCTGCGCCGCTGGGGTTTCCGGGCGGCGGAGGGCCTGCCCACCTGGCGCTCGTACGAGCTGCGCCGCGGGAACGAGACGCTGCGGCTGACCGCCCTGCCCGGCCAGCACGGGCCCGGCGCGCTGGACCGGCTGCTGCCCGACGTGATGGGCACCCTGATCGACCTGGAACACACCGGCGAACGGCGGTTCCGGCTCTACGTCACCGGCGACACACTGCGCCGGCCGCAGCTCGCACAGATCCCCGAACGGTTTCCGGACATCGACGCCATGCTGATCCACCTCGGCGGCACGAAGGTCGCCGGCATCCTGCTCACCATGGACGCGCGGCAGGGCGCCGACGTCGTGGAGCTGATCCGGCCCCGGCTCACCGTGCCGGTCCACTACGACGACTACCCGGTGTTCCGCTCCCCGCTGCGGCACTTCGTCGAGGAGGCCCGGCGGCGCGGCTTCCTCCGGCAGGTCCGCACCATCCACCGGGGCGAGACCGTGCCGCTGACGTCCTGATGCGGCTCGCCGCCCTCCCCGGCGCGGGCCGGAGGGGCGGCGAACGGTCGGCGGCGCGGTCAGGCGCGCTCGGAGATCGCCTCGATGAGGTCGCCCACCGGGCGTTCCGGCAGCGAGCGGGCCACGTCGGCGACGGCCACGATGCCGACGAGGTCGTGCCCGTCGATCACCGGCAGCCGGCGTACCTTGTGCTGGCCCATGGTCCGCAGGATCTCGGCGGCGTCGTCGTCCGCGCCAATGGTCACGGCCTCGCCCTGGGCCAGCTCACCGGCGGTCACGTCGGCCGGATCCTTCCCCTGGGCCAGCACCTTCACCACGATGTCCCGGTCGGTCACCATGCCCTTGAGGCGGTTGTCGTCGCCGCAGATGGGCAGCGAGCCCACCCCGAGCTCGGCCATCCGCCGGGCGGCGGTCCGGAGGTCGTCCTGCTCCCGGACACAACTCACGTCGCTTGTCATGATCTCGCGTGCGGTCGGCATTGGCATGACACCTCACTTTCGGGGGGTTGTTACCCGTACCTCCTACCCCCGGCGGCCGCGGCCATGCCGCCGACATGGACGGCGGACCGGTGGGAACACCGCTCGTGGAGGTGATGGAGATGCCCTTTGTGCAGGTCGTCGAGTACCAGACCGACCGCCCCGACGAAGTACGCCGACTCAGCGAGGAGTGGACGCGCGATCACCCGTCCCCCGGGCCGGCCCGGGTCACCCTCGCCGAGGACCGGGACAAGCCGGGCCACTTCGTGATGGTCGCCGAGTTCGACAGCTACGAGCAGGCCATGGCGCACAGCGGGCGCCCGGAGACCGGCGCATACGCCGAGCAGGTGCGGCGGCTGGCCAGCGGCGAACCCCGCTACGTCAACCTGGAGGTCGCTCACCAGCTGGCGTAAGGCGGTCGCTGGAGGGCCGGCGCGGCGGCTAGGGTGCCGCCGTGCCGTCACCCCGCCTGGAGCAGATCACCCCGGACAACGTCCTGGCCGCCTGCGCGATCGCCGTCCGTCCCGACCAGGAGGGGCTGGTCGCCCCGGTCGCCCGGTCGCTCGCCGAGGCGTACGCCCAGCCGGCGGTCGCCTGGCCCCGGCTGATCGTCGACGACGACCGCCCGGTGGGCTTTCTCATGGGCTTCCTCGACGTCCAGTGGGGTCGAGACGCGACCGACGTCCGCTCCGGCCTCTGGCGGCTGAACATCGCCGCGGACCAGCAGGGTCGAGGCTACGGGCGGTTCGCCGTGGCGGCGCTCGCCGACGAGCTGCGCCGCCGGGGCGCGGACCGGATGTTCGTCACCTGGGCGCCCGGCCCGCACGGCCCGGAACGTTTCTACCGCCGCCTCCGCTTCCGGCTCACCGGCGAGGTCAGCGGCGATCAGGTGGTCGGCGAACTGGCCCTCTGAGGGGTCAGTGCCAGGTGGCGGCGGCCCGCCGCAGCCGGTCGTTGATCGCCCGGCCCACGCCGACCTCGGGGACCGGCTCGGCCACGATCTCGGTCACCCCGGTGGCGTCGAGCCGGTGCAGGGCGTCGAAGAGCCGCGCGGCCGCCACGGTCAGGTCACCCTCGGGCGACAGCACCTCCACCGCCGCCCAGTCACCCTCGGCCGGCGGCTCCCGGAAGGCCAGGAATCCCCGCCGGCCGCCGTCCCCCTCGGCCGCCGCGCCCAGCCGCAACGGGGTACGCGGGGCGTAGTGCGCGGCCAGCGTCCCGGGTGCGACGGGCTGGCCCGAGCTGCCCTGGCGTACCTCCACCGGGCCGACCGCCTCGACCAGCGCCTCCACCGGCAGCGCGCCCAGCCGGAGCACCACCGGCCGGTCGCCCCGCGCGTCCACGATGGTCGACTCAATCCCGCACCGGGTCGGCCCGCCGTCGAGCACCACGTCCACGGCGGCGCCCAGCCCGGCCACCACGTGCTCGGCCCGGGTGGGGCTGAGCTGCCCGAACCGGTTGGCGCTCGGCGCCGCCACCGGCACCCCGGCGGCGGCGATCAACGCCCGCGCGGACGGCTCGTCCGGCACCCGGACCGCCATGGTGTCCAGGCCGGACGTGACGATCGGCGGGATCGCCGCCGGCCGGTCCACGATCAGGGTGAGCGGGCCGGGCCAGAAGCGCGCCACCAGCGCGGCCACCGCAGGCGGCACCGCGCCGACCAGACCGGGCAGGTCGGCGGCGTCGGCCAGGTGGCTGATCAGCGGGTCGAAGCTGGGTCGGGCCTTCGCCTCGAAGATCCGGGCCGCGGCCCGGGCGTCCAGGGCGTTCGCGCCCAGACCGTAGACCGTCTCGGTGGGGAAGGCGACCAGCCCGCCCGAGCGCAGGACGGCGGCGGCCTCGGCGATGCCGCTCTCGGCCGGCAGGACGCGCGGGGATCCGGTGCTCACGCACCGACGCTAGCCTGCCGCGGGCACGCGCCGGCACCGGCCCGGCCCTAGGCTGGCCACGTGGGCAGGCGGGTGGCGCTGGTGCTGGCCGGGATCCTCGTGCTCGTCGGCTGCCTCGGCGTGGCAGCGACCGTGCCGGCCGTCCAACGGGCCATTTCGCCCCACGCCGAACCCACGCCCGTCCCGCTCCGGCTCACCGGACGGACCTACGACGATTTCAGCGTCGACCTGGACCATGCCGGCCGGTACGCGGTCTGGGCCACCCGGCCGACCACCGCGCCCGACCGGGAGCGCTGCCGGGTCGCCGGGCCGGACGGCCGACCGGTGCCGGCGACCGCGGCCGGGCACCTGGTGTGGATCGAGGTCGCCACCGACGACACCCTCTGGACCTCGATTTTCGGCTTCGCCGCCCCGGCCGCCGGCACCTACCGGCTCTCCTGCCGGCTCGACCCCGGCTCGCCCGGTCAGCAGTACACGGTGACCCGGGAGCCGGACCGCCGGCTCGCCCTGCGCCTGCGGCTGGAGCTGTGGCGGGGACTGCTGGTGGCGGCCCTGCCAGCCGGCCTGGCGGTCCTCGGCATGACGCTGACCTGGCGCCGCCGGGCGGACTGAACTCGTTTGCGTCCCGCGCCTGGGCCGATCCAGGATGATCGGCGTGAGCCGGATGAAGATGCACGCCGACGAGGTGCAGACCGACGTCGACCTGGTCCGTCGGCTGCTCGCCGGGCAGTTCCCGCACTGGGCCGACCGGCCGCTCCGCCTCGTTCCGTCGTACGGGACGGACCACGACATCTACCGGCTCGGCGACGACCTGGCCGTGCGGCTGCCGCGGATCGGCTGGGCCACGAGGCAGGCGGCCCGGGAGGCCGAGTGGCTGCCCCGGCTGGCCCCGCACCTGCCGCTCGCCCTGCCCGTGCCGGTGGCCATGGGCCGCCCCGCCGAGGGCTACCCGTTCGACTGGTCGGTCTACGAGTGGCTGCCCGGCGAAAACGCCGCCACCACCGGTCTCGACGACCTGGACCGGGCGGCGGTCGACCTGGCCGCCTTCGTCGCCGCGCTGCGGCGGATCGACACCACCGGCGCGTACCCCCGACCGCCCCGCGCCCGGGGCGCGGACCTCGCCGAGCTGGACGACGGGGTCCGGGACGCGGTACGCCGGCTCGGCGACCGGGTCGACGGCGGCGCGGTGCTGCGGGCCTGGGAGGAGTCGCTGGACGCGCCGGCCTGGGACGGCCCCGGGGTCTGGCTGCACGGCGACCTGCTGCCCGGCAACCTGCTGGTGGTCGACGGCCGGCTCTCCGCGGTCATCGACTTCGGCGGGCTCAACGTCGGGGACCCGGCCTGCGACCTGCAGCCGGCGTGGAACATCTTCACCGGCCGTAGTCGCGCCCGGTTCCGCACCGAACTGGCGGTGGACGACGCCTCCTGGCTGCGCGGCCGGGGCTGGGCGCTGCTCCAGGCCGTGATCGCCCTGCCCTACTACTGGGACACCAACCCGGGAATCGTCCGGCAGGCCTCCCACGCACTGCGCGAGGTGCTGGCCGACGCGGCCCCCCGCTACTGACCGGCGTCCCGGTCGGGTCGGTCGGCCGGGTCCCGGTCAGTGTCCGGGAGGGTGGGCGCGTCGGTGGGATAGAGGCCGGCGACGAAGCCGTACACCTGGTCCCCGGACCGGGGGATCTGGGCGAAGCGGCGGGCGAGCGCCTGGACCTCCGCCCAGAACGTCCGCACCTCCTCGATCGGGATGCGCGCGTGGACGAGCGTGCACCGCAGGTCGTCCGCGGCGTGGGCCGGGGCGGCCTCGGCGGCCGCCTCGGCGAGGCCGTTGATGCGCGCCACGACCTGCTTGTCCTCGGGCCGGTTGAGCACCCCGACGTAGAAGGTGCGGGCGACCCGGCCGTAGAACCGCTCCTCGATCGCCCGGACCCGCCGGGTCCGCACAACCTGGAGCAGGCCGGCGTCGACCAGCAGGTTCACGTGGTAGGCCACGCTGCTCTTCGGACGGTCGACCGCCCGGGCCATCTCGTTGACCGTGGCGGCCCGCTCCAGGACCAGCTCCAGAAGGGTGGCGCGCAGCGGGTCGGCCAGCGCCCGCAACTGTTCGGGTGCGGTGACCACGAGCATCTCGGGGAGGTCGTAATCCGGGATCTGCTGATTGACCGACATTTCTCGACCGTTCTAGAATTCTGGATCATTCGATCGCTCTGGTTCGTTGACAGGAGTCTAGAGATGGCCGACATCGTCCTCTTCCATCACCTGCAGGGGCTCACCGACGGCGTACGCGCCTTCGCCGACCAGCTGCGCGCCGGCGGGCACACCGTGCACACCCCCGACCTGTTCGACGGCGAGCGGCCGGCGACCATCGACGAGGGCGCCGCGCTGACCAAGCGCATCGGTGGCGAGGTGCTCGACGAGCGCGCCGACCGGGTCGTGGCCGACCTGCCGAAGGAGCTCGTCTACGCCGGTTTCTCCTGGGGTGCCGCCACCGCGCAACGGCTCGCCCAGACCCGGTCCGGCGCCCGCGGCGCCCTGCTCTACGAGTCCTGCCTGCCGGTCACCGGCGAATGGGCCGTCGGCCCGTGGCCCGAGGCGGTCCCGGTGCAGATCCACGGCATGGACAGGGACCCGTTCTTCGCCCTGGAGGGCGACATCGACTCCGCCCGCGAGCTGGTCGGGATCGTCGGACCCGAGCGGGGCGAACTGTTCGTCTACCCGGGCGAGGCACACCTGTTCACCGACAGCTCGCTGCCGTCCTACGACGCCGACGCGACGGCCCTGGTGGTACGGCGCTCGCGGGAGCTCCTGGACCGGCTGGGCTGAGCCGTCAGTGGCACAGCACCGCCACGTTGACGAAGAGGCCGCACGCGAGCCCCAGGCGGGGTTCGCGAACGCGCTATCTCCGTCGACGTCTTCAGGATCGGCGCGAATGGCCGCTGGCGGTCAGCCGAGCCAGCGGCCGTCGCGCATGAGGTCGCGTCCCCGAAGCTCGTTCGCCTCCCGCCAGGCCTGGATGCGCCGCGGCCGGATCCGGAAGTACTGGTAGGGCTCGTCGAGCTCGCGCGGGTCGAAACCCGTCCTGGTCGCGAACGCGTCGCCCGTCTCCGGGGCGAGGTCCGGGATGTCCACCGGCTCGGCGACACCCTCGACGATGACGACGTCGCGGGTCGGCCCGAGGCTGAGTCGCACCCGCCCGTCCGCCAGCAGGTTACGGCCGGTGACCGAGGCGCGCGGCGTCGAGATGAGGAACGCGGTGCCGTCCCAGAGGTACGAGAGCGGGATGAGATGGACGCCGCCCGGGAAGCCCGACGTCGCGACCCAGAGATCGATGTCGCTCTCCAGTTTCGCGCGGGTGTCCCGCAGCCTCTCCTCAAGCCCACGTGGCGGCGCGTCCGTCATGCTTCCCCATCTCGTCGATCTGCCGGGTGGCCGTGGTCATCACGCCAGGAGCGCTGCGGCGACCGGCGTTTCCTGGTTCCTGACCGGCCTGCTCACCTGCTTCGTCACGCATGGCGGCATCCCCGCCGCCACGCCCTCCGCACGGCGCCGGTAGGCGCTGGGCGGTACGCCGACCAACTCGGTGAAGCGGCTGCTGAAGGTGCCCAGCGACGAGCAGCCGACCGCGAAACAGACCTCGGTGACGCTGAGGTCGCCGCGACGCAGCAGCGCCGCCGCGCGCTCGATCCGCCGGGTCATCAGATAGGAGTACGGCGACTCGCCGTAGGCCAGCCGGAACTGGCGGCTGAGGTGCCCGGCCGACATGTTCACGCCGCGGGCGAGCGCCTCGACGTTCAGCGGCTGCGTGTACTCCCGGTCGATCCGGTCCCGGACGCGGCGCAGCCGGGTGAGGTCGGTCAGGCGCTGCGCGTGCGCGCGTGCGCGCCCCCACGAGGGGTGACACATGAGGGAAGTCCTTTCCTCGATGCCCGAGGCGCCGGCCTTGACGGGCGGATGGATGACCGGACGTGTCAGCGAAGCTCCTGGATGCGGACCAGATTGCCCGCCGGGTCACGGAAGGCGCAGTCGCGGATGCCGTACGGCTGCTCGGTCGGCTCCTGGACGACCTCGGCGTCGCCGGCCTGCACCCTCTCGAAGGTGCCGTCGAGGTCCCGGGTGGCCAGCAGGATCCAGCCGTAGGTGCCCTTGGCCATCATCTCGGCGATGGTGCGGCGCTCGTCCTCGGTGATCCCGGGATCGGTGGCCGGCGGCGCCAGGAGGATGGACGTGTCGGGCTGGCCGACGGGGCCGACCGTGATCCAGCGCATCTTGCCCTGGCCGACGTCGTTGCGGACCTCGAAGCCGAGGACGTCGCGGTAGAAGGCCAGCGACTCGTCCGGGTCGACATGCGGGAGGGAACTCGTGTGGATGGTGATGTCCATGACGATCATGCTAGGCACGGCAGGGTCCCCGGGCTTCTCGATTCCTGATCGATCCGCCCATCTGTTTCGCCGACCGGGCCGGTCGACACGTCATCTGCCACGCCGACGTCCACCCCTGCACCCTGGTCGCCGACGGTGATGGTCCACTGCACGTCTTGGACCGGGATGGGCCGATCCTCGCGCCGGGCGAGCGGGACCTGATGTTCGTCTACAGCATCCTCGACCCCGGGGCCAGTCCGGAGTCTCGGGCCAACGACCTGCACTGGCTGACCCGCATCGCCGAGACCGTTGCCGACCCCGGCTGGGCGGCTCAGCGTCCCGGTACCGGGACCGGTCGGGGTCGATCTGACGACGCTCCCGCCGTAGCGCGCCACCAGCGGCGCGACGCCAGCGCGGCCAGCCCGGCGCCGGCAGTGTTGAGCAGTACGCCCTCCACAGAAGACACCCGGTCCAGCCGGGAACATCGCTACGGCGGGCGGTTGCCTGGCGTCCCAGTATCTCGCCGCGTGGGTGATCACCCGGCTGCTCGGGGAGGACGCCGCGCGCGATGTCATCGACTACGCGGCTCCGGTGGGCGAGAACCAGGAAACCGTCGAACGCGCGATGCGTGCAGTCCACGTGGGCGAGGTTGCACTGCGCTGACACTCGCGATCGCCCCTTCGCGACGCGCTGCCGGAGCTGGGCACCCGGGTGTGTGCCACCGTCCCAACTTCCGCCTCCCTGAGGCGATCAACTGTCGCGGGGGCGGCCGGTTGGCAGAGTGAGGTCCGTGCGGAGATTCGGTCGACTTCAGCTGGCTCAGGGGGAGGGCAGTGTTACTCGGCTGGAGTTGTTCCTGGATCTGATTTTCGTGTTCGCGTTTCTGAACGTCACGGGTGTGACCGCCGAACAGCTTAATCCGGCCGGCTTGCCTCGTGGTCTGCTGCTGCTTGTGGGGGTGTTGGGCGCCGTACGCGTGGCTGGGCAACATCCTGCGGCTGGACCGGGGCATCATGCCGGTGTTCATGTTCGGGCTCAGCGCGACGCTGTTCGTATTGGGCCTGACGGCCAGGGAGGCATTCATCGACCGCGCCGGCGGGCTCTCCGGGCCGGTCGTGTTCGCGATCTGCTACATCCTCGCCCGCAGTGGCGCACTCGTGTTCGCCACCGCCGCCCGCGTGGCGCAACCGGGCACGCGCCAGCGGCTGTGGAAAGCCGTGCCGTTGATCGTGGCCGGTGAGCTGGCGTTGCTGGCTGCTGCCCTCGTGCCGTCGTATGAGCACAGTGAGCAGGCGTTCGTCGGGGATCTTCGCCCCGCTCAACGGGCTGGCTCCAACCGACAGCGCGCGGGCTCCTGATGGGCACCGCCGCGATCACCGGCGTACACAACCACCGGGCGGTGAGCTGACCGACGGAAAGATTCTCGACACCGGCTGACGCCAACGCCTGACTGACTTCACCGAAGTCAGTCAGGCGTTGGACTTCCCCGAAGTCCTACGCACCGTCACTGGCCGGAGATCTACGGCTTATGGGGGTAGCCAACTTCTGGGTAGCGCTCCTGGTCCGCGTCAGGCTGGGTCAACACTTCTGGGCACTGCTGGCGATGTCGTTCCAGCCGTAGTTGCGGAAGTCATGGATCTGCGAGTTCGGCGGGAACACCAAGCGCCGGCCACCGAAATTTGAGTGCTCGTATAGGCACCAGGTGTTGCCGGAGCGGTTGTAGGCAGAGCTAGCTTTGTCGTTCCAGTCCCCCTGGATCTCGAGCCAGGGGAAGTAGCTGCCGTCTAAGACAGTCCGGCTTCCAGTGAAATTGATGTCCTTCCAGAGGCAGAACTCATTCGACGGGCAGTCCGACTGGGCAGCGCTCGCCGGAGACGGGCTGACGAGAGGGGCAAGCAGACCCGCTAGACCGACGGCTAACACGGTAGCTAGGAACGTGCGCTTCCGCTTCACGTGGTTCCCTCCGTACATTCGGTGACACAGTGGTGTCTTGCTGTGGATCAGTGGCGCCCGACATGCGCGCAACACCTCGTCCAGAGGGAAAACGGGTGCATCCAGTGAGCAATGCTCGAAACCTGTGGATGAGCGTCGGGAGGCGTACCCTCCCGGCGACGCTCCATGTCCAAGGAATCGAGT
>NZ_MUYZ01000137.1:0-16463 GCF_003013775.1 Micromonospora sp. MH33 | reverse complement strand
CCCGGCCCGGCGCCGCCCCGACAGGCCACCGAGCACGGCGGCGTGCGCGGCCGCCGTACCGCTGGGGGTGAAGGAGAGCTCGTCGGCGCGGACGCCGAGGGTCTGCGCGGCGGCCTCGCGGGCGGCGTCGAGGAGCTGGCGGGCCCGGCGGGCCTGACCGTAGAGCTTGGCGGGGTCGGCCCAGCCGTCGTCCAGCGCCGCCAGCAGCGCCTGCCGCGCGACCGGGTGCAGCGGGGCGGCGGTGGCCGCGTCCAGGTAGACCGGGGCTGTGCTCACGAACGTCCACGCTAGCGCGCCGGTACGCCCAAGATCCCCCCGATGGGGGCGGACAGTGACCCCAAGACGGTCAGGCCCCTCATGGTCGAGTAATCTGCGACCGTCGGTGACGCCTTTGCCGTCGGTGTCGAGCGAAACAATCACCGCGGCGCGCTAGGGAGGCAGGACCAGGTGGTCGCAAGGAGTTCGGAGGTACGGCCGTCGGCCGTACGGCACAGCGCTTCCTCGGGGGCCGGTGGGCACCGGCGGCGTGGTGCCGGTCGACTCGCCGGGCTCGGTCTCGGCGGAGCCGCGCTGCTGGTTCTGCTCACCGGCTGCGACGTCGGCAAGACGTTCGGCGGCTTCGGGTGGCCGCAGGGCGGCATCACCCCCGAGTCGCACCGGATGTACGACCTCTGGATCGCGTCCTGCATCGCGGCCCTCGCGGTCGGCGTGTTCGTCTGGGGCCTGATCTTCTGGTGCGTGATCCGCTACCGGAAGCGCGGCAACGCGCTGCCGGTGCAGACCCGCTACAACCTGCCGATGGAGTTCCTCTACACCATCGCGCCGATCCTCGTGGTTTCCGTGCTCTTCTACTACACCGCGGTGGTGCAGACCGACGTGGTGAAGGAGTCGAAGAACCCCGACGTCACCGTCGAGGTCGTCGCCTTCAAGTGGAACTGGCAGTTCAACTACCGCGACGGCCAGGGCCGCGACGCCAACACCGTCGCCTCGGTGCTGGGCACCAGCGAGGTCATCCCGGTGCTGGTCCTGCCGAGCGGCAAGTCGATCCGGTTCGAGGAGCAGAGCCGCGACGTCATCCACTCCTTCTGGGTGCCGGAGCTGCTGTTCAAGCGCGACGTCATGCCGGGCAACATCCGCAACACCTTCGAGGTCTCCAGCATCGACCAGGAGGGCGCGTTCGTCGGCCGCTGCGCCGAGCTGTGCGGCAGCTACCACGCCTTCATGAACTTCGAGCTGCGGGTCGTCTCCTTCGACAAGTACCAGCAGTTCCTGGCTGCCAAGAAGGACGGCAAGTCGACCCAGGAGGCGCTCAAGGCGATCGGCGAGCCCGAGTACGCCACCGAAACCGTGCCGTTCAAGACGCGGCGCAACACCGCCAACTTCAACCCGTCCGACGCGACGGCCGGCGCGGGAAGCTGAGGGGTCCGGCATGAAGACCGAGTGGAAGATCTTCCTCACCATCGCGACGTTCCTCCTCGGCGCGGCGATCCTCTACGGCGCGTGGACCTACGGCGACGGCGGCCGGGTCGAGTGGATCGGCACCGTGGCGCTGCTGCTGTCCTTCCTGCTCTGCGCCATGTGCGGCGGCTTCTTCTGGTTCGTCTCGCGCCGCATCGACCTGCGCCCGGAGGACCGGCCGGACGGCGAGATCGCCGACGGCGCGGGCGAGATCGGCTTCTTCAGCCCGGGCAGCTACTGGCCGTTCGGCCTGGCCCTGGCCGCCGCGATCGCCGGTCTCGGCCTGGTCTTCTGGCAGTTCTGGCTGATCGGCCTGGGGCTCGTCACGGTCGTCTTCGCCGCGTGCGGCCTGCTCTTCGAGTACTACTCCGGCACCCGCCGCACCGCCGAGCACTGACCCGGACCACCGGGAAGGCCCGCGTCCCCCTCGGGGGCCGCGGGCCTTCCGCTTTTTCCTGGGTATCTCCGGGCGCCTGAAGATGCGGAGCCGGGCGCGGTCCGCGGGGTCAGGCGGCGCGGCGGTGGGGGGTGCGGGTGGCGCGGCGGCGGTGGGCCAGGCGCGCGGCGCGGAAGGTGAAGGTGGCGATGAGCACGGCCGCGCCACAGCCCGTGCAGACCAGCTCCGGGCAGTCGGCGTCGTGCCCGTCGACGCAGGGGGGCGCCTCGAAGAGCACGACGCCCTCGCAGCCGTCGCAGTAGAGCTCGCGGTCCGACACGGGCGTCTCCTCTCGCTCCGGTGCCCGCCGACGGGCGGTGGCGCCATCGGCGGAAAACGGAAAATTACTCCCGTGTAGTTTGGCACGCGGGTCCGACAAAACCGGACGGCACCCGGGCTCAGAGCGAGCCGGCCACCTCGAGCCAGCGCTCCAGCGCGGCCGCGGCCCCGCCCGAGTCGATGGACTCGGTCGCCCGGACCAGGCCGGCGCGCAGCGCCTCGTGCAGGTCGCCGTCGAGCGGGCCCTGGGTGGCCAGCGCGACCGCGGCGTTCACCAGCACCGCGTCGCGGACCGGGCCGGTGTCGCCGGCCAGCAGCCGCCGGACCACCCCCGCGTTGTACGCCGCGTCACCACCGCGCAGATCGGCCAGGGTGGCCCGCGGTACCCCGAGTTCCGTCGCGTCCAGCAGCGCCTCCCTGACGGCGCCCTGCTGGGCCACCCAGACGCGGGTCGGCGCGCCGGTGCTGAACTCGTCCAGCCCGTCCTCGCCGCGCACCACGATGACCGAGTCGCCCCGGGCCGCGAAGACGGCCGCCATCACCGGGGCCATCCGCGGGTCGAAGCAGCCCACCGCGCCGGCCCGCGGGCGGGCCGGGTTGGTCAGCGGGCCGAGGAAGTTGAACGCGGTGGGCACGCCGATCTCGCGGCGGACCGGGCCGGTGTGCCGCATGCCGGGGTGGAAGCGGGCGGCGAAGCAGAAGCCGATGCCGGCCTCGGTCACGCAGCGGGCCACCTGCTCCGGGTCCAGGTCCAGTGGGATGCCCAGGTGTTCGAGCACGTCGGCGGTGCCGCAGGAGGAGGAGGCGGCCCGGTTGCCGTGCTTGACGACGCGGACGCCGGCCCCCGCGACCACCAGCGCGGCCATGGTGGAGATGTTCACCGTGTGGGCGAGGTCGCCGCCGGTGCCCACCACGTCCAGCGCGCCGGCCCGGACCTCCTCGGGCAGCGCCACCGGGACGGCCCGGGTCAGCATCGCCTCGACCAGGCCGCCCAGCTCGGCCGGCGTCTCGCCCTTGGTACGCAGGGCCACTGCGAAGCCGGCGATCTGCGCCGGGGTGGCCGAGCCGGCCATGATCTCGCCCATCGCCCAGGCGGTGTCGGCGGTGGAGAGCTCCTCGCCGCGCAGCAGCGCGTTGAGCAGAAGCGGCCAGGTCCGTTCGCCCATGGCGGGCCTCCCGAGCGGGGGTGTGAGCGGGTGTGGTGTCCGTCATCCGGCCCGTGACGCCGGGACGACGGCTCCAGGTCGCGGCGCGGCGTCGGACGCGCCGAGCTGGAGCCGCCGCGGGGCGGCTCAGGCCGCGGCGTGCGTACGCCGCAGCAGTTCGGCGACGGTGGTGCCGGCGGTCACCGGGTCGAGCGGGTGGGTCAGGGTGGCGTCGACCTCGGCGTACGCGGCCAGCCAGCGGTCGGCGGCGCGGGCCAGCACCACGCAGGTCGGCGGGGCGTCGTCCCGGTCGTCCTTGATCTGGCGGGCGATGCCGAGGCCGCCGCCGGGGCTCGCCTCGCCGTCGAGCAGGAGCAGGTCGATCTCGTAGTCGTCGACCAGCCGGACGCAGCCGGCGTAGTCGGCGGCCTCGACGAACTCGATCTCGAGCCCGGGCGCGGGCCGGGTGCCGACGGCGAGTCGCATCCGGTCACGGACCTTCGGGTCGTCGCTGTAGAGCAGGACGGTGCAAAGACGATCGCTCATCGTGACGTGGCTCCCACCTCGTAGCTGCCCGCTGATCGTAGCGGGCGTCACATCCGGCCCGTCGCCCTGCCCTGGCGACGGCTCCAGGTCGCGGCGCGGCGGCAGACGCGCCGAGCTGGAGTCGTCGTGAGGGGTCAGGCGCTCGCCTCCGCGGCGCGCTGGCGGGCCTCCTGGCGGTCGAGCTCGCGGTCCAGCCGGCGCGCCTCGCGCTCGGACTGCTTGATCCACTGGACGACCAGCACGGCCAGCATGGTGACGCTGACGAACTCGCCGCCGGCCCAGAGCACGCCGCCGGCGACCACCTGGTCGTTCCACGGGTCGGACCAGCTCAGGTGCAGCGACGGGTACCAGTCGCCGCCGAGCAGCGTGGTGCTCTGCATGATGGTGAGCCCGAGCACGGTGTGGAACGGCACGGAGAGCAGCATGAGCAGCGCCCGGGCCGGGTACGGCCAGCGCCCGGGCAGCGGGTCCAGGCCGAGCAGCGGCCAGAAGAACACGCAGCCGGTCATGATGAAGTGCGCGTGCACCAGCTCGTGCGCCCACTCGTGCCGGAGGGTGATCTCGTACAGGCCGGTGAAGTAGAGGGCGAACGGGTTCACCACGAAGATGGCGAACGCCACCAGCGGGAAGCTGTAGACCCGGGCGATCCGGCTGTGCACGATCGCCAGCAGCCGCTTGCGCGGGCGCACCGGCAGGGTGCGCAGGGCCAGCGTCACCGGTGCCCCGAGCGCCAGGAAGATCGGCGCGATCATGGACAGCACCATGTGCTGGATCATGTGCACCGACAGCAGGGCGGTGTCGTAGGCGCCCAGCCCGCTGACCGTGACCACGGCGATGCCGCCCAGGCCCGGGAAGAGGAAGCAGACGGTACGGACCACCGGCCAGCGGTCGCCGCGCAGCCGCAGCCGGTACACCCCGTAGAGGTAGAGACCGGCGGCGAGCACCAGGCCGAGGGCGAGCCAACTGTCCAGCCGGGTCTCGGTCAGGACGCGGGCCACGGTGAACGGCGGCGGGACCGCCTCGCCCCCCGCCGCGAGTGTCGCCGGGGCCACCGAGGTGGCGGCGAAGATCGGATCGACGTGCAGCACGCTTTTCAGGGTAGGTCAGGCGAAGCGGACGACCCCGATCGGGCCACTGATGGCACAGGTTTGCCACCCCGCTGATCGTCGGTCCCGGTCAAGGGCAATAATGACCGCGTGACTGCGGCCCCAGCCATTGACAAGAGCCGGATCCACTCCCTGACCCGACCCAACATGGTCAGCGTCGGGACGATCGTGTGGCTCTCCAGCGAACTCATGTTCTTCGCGGCGCTGTTCGCGATGTACTTCTCGATCCGCGCGGCGGCGCCGGAGCAGTGGGAGAAGCACACCGAGATCCTCAACATCCCCTATGCGACCACCTTCACGGTGATCCTGGTGCTGTCCTCGGTGACCTGCCAGCTCGGTGTCTTCGCGGCCGAGAAGGGCGACGTCCACGCCCTCCGTCGGTGGTTCACGATCACCTTCGTGATGGGCCTCATCTTCGTCCTCGGCCAGGCGAACGAGTACCGCAACCTGGTGCACGAGGGCGTCAAGATCAACCAAGACGGTTACGGGTCGATGTTCTACCTGACGACCGGCTTCCACGGCCTGCACGTGACCGGCGGTCTGGTCGCGTTCGTCATCTTCATGATCCGCACCACCATGGGCCGGTTCACCCCGGCGCAGGCGACCTCGGCGATCGTCGTGTCCTACTACTGGCACTTCGTCGACGTCGTGTGGATCGGGCTCTACGCCATGATCTACTGGCTCCAGTGATCTTGGCGCGTCACGTACCGCGCCGCTGCTCCGTCCCCTGAGACAAGGTCCAACCCGGTTAAGGACACAGGTCATGACTTCTGACAACGACCGCCGACGCGGTCTGCTCGCGCGCCTGCGCGGGCGGCCCGTAGCGCGCAGCAGGGGCCGCCGCCGGCTGGGTGCCGCGGTCCGGCTGGCCGCCGCGCTGATGCTGGCCGGCGGCGCCTACACCGTCTTCGCCCCCGGCGTGCAGGCGCAGGACAACCCGCCCCTGAGCGCCGCCGCCAACGAGGGCAAGGCGCTGTTCGACGTGAGCTGTGTGACCTGTCACGGTCGCAACGCCCAGGGCGTCGAGGGCCGCGGCCCGAGCCTGATCGGCGTCGGGTCGGCCTCGGTCGAGTTCCAGGTCAGCAGCGGTCGGATGCCGATGGCCCGGCAGGAAGCCCAGGCCATGCGCAAGCCCCCGCACTTCACCGACGAGCAGGTGCGCCAGCTCGGCCAGTACATCCAGGAGCTCGGCGGCGGCCCGCAGGTGCCGCAGGGCGACCTGCGCGAGGGCGCGAACCTCTCCACCGGTGGCGAACTGTTCCGGATCAACTGCTCGCAGTGCCACGCCTTCGGCGCCGGCGGCGGTGCCCTCTCCTCGGGCAAGTACGCGCCGAGCCTGAAGCCGGCCAGCGACCGGCAGATCTACGCCGCGATGCTGAGCGGCCCGCAGAACATGCCGGTGTTCGGCGACAACCAGATCTCTCCGCAGGAGAAGGCGGACATCATCGCCTACATCCAGCAGACCCTGAAGCACGACCAGGACCAGGGCGGTTTCAACCTGGGCCGGTACGGCCCGTCGACCGAGGGTCTCGCGATCTTCCTGGTCGGCATCGTCGCGCTGGTCTTCGCGAGCCTGTGGATTGCGGGCAAGTCGTGACCGAGCGGATCATTCGTTTCAGTGCTGTGGCGCCGACCCCCGGCGTCACCCGTAGCGAGGTGACGGCATGAGCACCCACACCGAGCACCAGGCCCCGCAGGGTCCGGAGCCGCTCGACGTGAACGACCCCCGGCTCTCCCGGTTCGACATCGTCCAGGAGGGCGCGCGGCGGGACGACATCGAGATCGTCCACTACGAGCCGCAGGTGGTCCCGGGCAGCAAGGCGGAGCGCCGGCTGACCCGTACGGTCGCCGCGATGTTCCTGCTGACCGGCGCCGCGGCCACCGCCTTCCTGGTCATCTACATCTGGTGGCCGTGGAAGTGGGAGGCCGGCCGCGGCGGCGACAAGTTCTACACCCCGCTGCTCGGCGTGACCCTGGGCATCGCGCTCCTCGGCATCGGCTTCGGCATCCTCACCTGGGGCAAGAAGCTCCTGCCCAAGGAGGTCTCGATCCAGGACCGGCACGACCAGCCGGGCTCCCCGGAGGACCGCCGGATCACCGGCGAGACGATGCTCTACATGGCCGACGAGCTCGGGGTGAAGCGCCGCCCGCTGCTCGGCATCTCGCTGCTCGCCGGCCTGGCGCCGGTCGGCGCGGTCGTCGCGGCGCCGCTGGTCGGCGGCCTGATCTCGGACCCGCACAAGAACAACCAGATGTTCACCACCGGCTTCAAGCCGGCCTCGGACGGCAAGCGGATCCGGCTGATCCGCGAGGACGGCCGGCCGATCCGCCCGGCGGACGTCAGCGTCGGCGGCCAGCTCACCGTGTTCCCGGGCATCGAGGGCGGCGTCAGCAACAAGCACGCCGACTCGCCGACCCTGCTGATCCACCTGCGTGAGGACGACGCGGAGAAGTCGCGCGCCGCCAACCAGCGCAAGGGCCACGGCGACTACATGTGGGGCAACTACGTCGCGTTCTCCAAGATCTGCACGCACGCCGGTTGCCCGGCCAGCCTCTACGAGCAGCAGACCAACCGGCTGCTCTGCCCCTGCCACCAGTCGCAGTTCCTCATCACCGACAACGCCATGCCGGTCTTCGGCCCGGCGAACCGGCCGCTGCCCCAGCTGCCGATCGAGGTGGACGAGGAGGGCTTCTTCGTGGCGAAGTCCGACTACACCGAAACCATCGGTCCCGACTTCTGGGAGCGGCCATGAAGCGCCGAAAGTTCGATGCGGCCGCCCTGCCGGCCAAGACCGCAGGGGCGGTGGACGACCGCTTCCAGGTGGCGACCCCGCTGCGCAAGCTGCTGAACAAGGTCTTCCCCGACCACTGGTCCTTCCTGCTGGGCGAGATCGCGCTCTTCTCGTTCGTCGTCCTGCTGCTGACCGGCGTCTTCCTGACCTTCTTCTACGAGCCGGCGATGACCGAGGTGGTCTACGACGGCAGCTACGCGCCGCTGCGGGGCACCCCGATGTCGGCCGCCTACGCCTCCAGCCTGGACATCTCGTTCGATGTCCGGGGCGGTCTGATCATGCGGCAGATGCACCACTGGGCGGCCCTGCTGTTCATGGCCGCGATCGTGGTGCACATGCTCCGCGTCTTCTTCACCGGCGCGTTCCGCAAGCCGCGTGAGACCAACTGGATCATCGGCTCGCTGCTGTTCTGGGTCGGCTTCCTGGCCGGCTTCACCGGCTACTCGCTGCCGGACGACGGCCTCTCCGGCACCGGCCTGCGGATCGCCTCCGGCATCATGCTGTCGATCCCGGTGATCGGCTCCTGGGTCACCTCGTCGATCTTCGGCGGGGAGTTCCCGGGCACCATCATCATCAGCCGGTTCTTCATCGCCCACGTGCTGCTCATCCCGGGTCTGCTGGTGGCGCTGATCAGCGCCCACCTGGGCCTGGTCTTCAAGCAGAAGCACACCCAGTGGCCCGGCCCCGGCCGGACCAACGAGAACGTGGTCGGCGAGCGGATGTTCCCGCGCTACGCGCTCAAGCAGGGCGGCTTCTTCATGGTCGTCTTCGGCGTGATCGCGCTGATGGGTGGCCTGTTCCAGATCAACCCGATCTGGTACTTCGGCCCGTACGAGGCCTGGGTGGTCTCGGCCGCCAGCCAGCCCGACTGGTACGTCATGTTCCTCGACGGCTCGACCCGCCTCATGCCGGCATGGGAGATCAGCATCCCGATCGGCGACGGCTACGTCATCCCGCCGCTGTTCTGGCCGACGGTCGTGCTGCCCGGCATCCTGGTGGGCCTGTCGACGATGTACCCGTTCCTGGAGGCGCGCCGCCTCAAGGACTACAAGCACCACAACCTGCTCCAGCGGCCCCGGGACGTCCCGGCCCGGACCGCGGTGGGCGCCATGGCGGTCGGCTTCTACATCGTGCTGACCCTCTCCGGCGCCAACGACGTGATCGCCGACAAGTTCCACATCAGCCTGAACGCGATGACCTGGGCCGGTCGGATCGGCCTGCTGGTCGTCCCGCCGCTGGCCTACTACGTCACCTACCGGATCTGCCTGGGTCTCCAGCAGCACGACCGGGAGGTGCTGGCCCACGGCGTGGAGACCGGCATCATCAGGCGGCTGCCCGACGGCCGGTTCGTCGAGGTCCACCAGCCGCTCACCCCGGCCGACGGGCACGACGGCCACGCCCCGGCGCTGGACTACGTCGGCTGGGTGGTGCCGAAGAAGATGAACCGGCTCGGCGCCCTCGGCCCGGCCATCCGGGGCTTCTTCTACCCGATCGAGAAGCCGGCCGAGGCGCCGGTCTCGCCGGGGCACCCGCCGGTCGAGCCCCGACCGGAGCGGGAGGAGATCGGCAGCGGCGAGAGCCGCTGACCCGCCCGGGTACGACTGACCGTGGCGCCCGCCGGATCACCGGCGGGCGCCACGGCCGTTTCCGGACCGGCCGTCCCGTTCCGCCCGCCGGACGCCCGTCGGCCCCGCTCCGGTGCCCCGCCACCCCCTGACACGGACGGGTGGAATCGCAGGAATAAACCCGGTCAGCCGGGTATCCGTGCGGTCCAACGTCTCAAGGGGGGGAAAGCATGTTGGGAATCAAACGCCTGGGCCTGCTGGCCGCGCTGGTGCTCGTGGGACTGGCGCCAGCCGCGGCGGCCCAGGCCGCGGCGCAGCCGTCGACGCAGGACACCCAGTACCTGCAGGCGCTGCATCAGGTGAACCTGTTCGAGATCACCGCGGGTAACCTGGCGCAGCAGAAGGGCCAGAACCAGCAGGTCAAGGACCTGGGCAAGATGTTCGTCACGGACCACACCCAGCTGGACCAGACGGTGCAGTCCACCGCCCAGCAGCTCAACGTCCAGCTGCCGTCCGATCCGACCGCCGACCAGCAGAAGGTCCTGGACCGGCTGAACAACCTCAGCGGCGCCGAGTTCGACAAGGCGTGGGTGACCGCCCAGTTGGCGGGCCACGTCCAGGCGATCCAGGCCACCCAGACCGAGATCTCGCAGGGTTCCGAGCAGTCGGTGGTCCAGATCGCCCAGGACGCCCTGCCGGTCCTCCAGGCGCACTACGACGCGCTGGTGGCCCTGGCCCAGACCCTGGGCGTCCCGGTCCCGCAGACCAGTGCCAGCGGCACGCCCGGCCCGGGCGGCACCGGCACCGAGTCGCCGGCCCCGGGCGGTACCGGCACCGAGTCGCCGGCTCCGGGTGGCACCGGCACCGAGTCGCCCGCTCCGGGCACCACGGAGACCCCGGCGCCCAGCCAGAGCTGACGCGTACGGCCGACGGTGGCCGGTCCGCCCCGCGCGGGGGGCGGGCCGGCCACCCGCGTGCGGTCAGTCGGCGTTGGCCAGCCCGATCGCGAACGCCTCCTCCAGGTCGTGCTGGGAGTAGGCGCGGAACGCGATGTGCGACTCGGTGTTGATCACACCGGGCACCTTGGAGATGCTGCCGGCGATGACCTGGGCGATCTGCTCGAACTCGCGGACCCGGACCATGGCGATCAGGTCGACGTGCCCGGCCACCGAGTAGACCTCGCTGACGCCGGGCAGGTTGGCCAGCGTCTCGGCCACCTCGGGAATGGAGTCGGTGGCGCAGTCGATCAGCACGATCGCGGTGATCACGGGACATTTCTCCGTTCGTCGACGTCGAGGCCCATGCTAGAGGTTCACCGGGTCACCGGGCCGCCGGGACGGTGAGGTCGCTGCCGGCCCGGATCACCTCGCTGAGGCGTTCCCCCGCGGCGACCGTCGCGCCGGGCCACACGACCGACCGGTCCACCGCGCCGCGCACCACGGCGCCCGCCCCGACCACCGAGCGGGTCACCGGCCCGTCGACCGTGGCGGACGGGTCGACCAGGCCGCCGGGGCCGGCCGCGTGCAGGTTGGCGGCGAGGTAGTCGGCCGGCGTGCCGGTGTCGTAGAAGGTGCCCCGGTAGGGGAGCACGGTGAGCGCGCCGGCCGCCTCCGCCGGCCGCCAGACCGCCCGGACCAGATCGCCGAAGGCCGCCGGCAGGTCCCGGACCAGCCGCCAGGGCAGCAGCGAGAACCCCACGAACAGGTGGCCGCCGAAGGTGCCGGGGGCCGCCGGGTCGTCCGCCGGCTGGCCGAGCAGGCGTACGCTCCGCCCGTCCCAGCCGTCCAGCAGCACCGCCACGTCCGGCCCCGGCGGGGCGTCCGGGTCGGCCAGGTACGCGTCGGCGTTGCCGACCAGCACCCCCCGCCCGGCGATCCAGTCGCGCAGGTTGCCCAGCCCGCCGGCGGTGCCGAGCGGGTCGCCCGGCTCGACCGACAGGTGGGCGCGGGCGCCCACGTGCGCCACCACCTGCCCGCCCAGGTAGCAGGCGTTCACCGCGACCCGGTCCGGCCCGGCCAGGCCCAGCCCGGCCAGCCGGTCCAGCGCCCGGTCGAGCAGCGGCACGTTGCCCACCGGGCAGAGCGCCTTCGGCAGGTGCTCGGTGAGCGGGCGCAGCCGGGTGCCCTCGCCGGCGGCGAGCGCCACCGCGCAGACGTCCACGGCGGCCCGCCAGCCGGGCCCGGTCGCGGGAGCGGTCACGCGGCGGGTGGCGCCGCCGGCGGGACCTCACCCGCGCGCGGGCCGATGCCGTAGTAGCGGAGCAGGTTGGCGGTGGCCCGGCTCAGCCGGGGCAGGTCGTCCAGCGGGTGCCAGGCGGCCTCGAAGACCTCGGCGCCGTCCACCGCCAGCTCCGTGCGGGAGGCCGGCACCTCGGCCTCGAAGACCACGTCCACCCAGCCCTTGGCGTGCACCACGGCGTTCGGCACGGCCGGGCGGAGCCGCTCCGGGGAGAGCCGGATGCCGGACTCCTCGTACAGCTCGCGGGCCGCCCCGACCACCGGCGCCTCGCCGCGCTGCAGCAGCCCGGCCGGGAGGGTCCAGCTGTGGCCGGGCGGCTGGCGCAGCAGCAGGATCCGTCCCGCCCCCTCGGCCTCGGCGTCCCGGACCAGGGTGACCGCGCCGACGATGTACTTCGGCACCGCGAGCCGGACCAGCCGGCGCCGCAGCGGGACCGGGAGCCGGTAGAAGATCTGGTAGCCGAGGGCCCGTCCGGTGGCACGCGCGCGGGGGATCATGCCTGTAAGGCTAGTGGCCGGGCGGCGCCGATGGCTGAGCGGAGCTCGCCTACTGCCGGTGGTCGACCAGATCGATCAGCTGCCGGACCACCGTGTCCGGCTCCACGGTGCGGTCGAAGACCGCCACCAGCAGGGTCTCCAGGTCGGGGTAACCTAGCTCCTCGGAGAGCCGCAGCAGCGGCAGGTCGCTGGCCAGGCCCCGGTCGTGCTTGCGCAGCGCCAGGCCGATGGTGGCCCGGCCGAGGCGTACCTTGTCGGCGATCGAGATGCCCGGCTCGGTGTGCTCGGCGAACCAGCGGTTGATCTGCATCTGGGCGTGCGGGGACTTGACGAAGCCCAGCCACTCGCGGCGCGGCCCGCGCGGCGCCGCGTCGGCCTCGAAGCCGCTCTCCGCGTCGCTCTCGGTGAAGATCTCCACCACGTCGCCCTCCTCCAGCTCCGAGGAGAGCGGGGCCAGCCGGCCGTTGATTCGCGCGGCGAGGCAGTGGTCGCCCCGTTCGGTGCCCAGCTCGTAGGCGAGGTCGACCGGGGTGGCCCCGGCCGGCAGCACCACCTGCCGCCCGTCGGCGACCACCTGGATCTGCGCCTCGGCCAGGTCGCAGCGGAGCGACTCCATGAACTGGGTGGGGTCGACCGTCTCCTGCTCCCAGTCGAGCACCCGGCGCAGCCAGGCCAGCTCGTCCGCCCGCTCGCCCGCCCGGCCGGTGGCGCGCGGGAAGCGGTAGTGGGCGGCGACGCCGTACTCCGCGGAGCGGTGCATCTCCTCGGTGCGGATCAGCACCTCGACGGTCCGGTCCTGCGGGCCGCAGACGCTGGTGTGCAGCGAGCGGTAGAGGTTGTTCTTCGGAGAGGCGATGAAGTCCTTGAAGCGACCCGGCACCGGCCGCCAGAGCCCGTGCACCGCACCGAGCGCGGCGTAGCAGTCGGTGGCCGGGCCGTCCACCACGATGGCGATGCGAGGCAGGTCGTAGGGCGCGGCATGGTCGCCGGCCACCGTGTCCTTCCAGATCGAGTAGAGGTGCCGGGGGCGGGGACCGACCTCGGCGTCCACCCGGCTGCGGCGCAGCGCCACCCGGGTCTTCGCCACCACGTCGTCCAGGTAGGCGTCCCAACCCGGCCGGTCGTGCACGAACCGGGCGATCCGCGCGTGCTCCTCCGGCCGCAGGTGCAGCAGCACCACGTCGTCCAGCTCGCGTTTGAGGGTCTGGATGCCCAGCCGGTCGCAGAGCGGGACGAGCACCTCCTGGGTCTTGCGGGCGATCCGCTCCCGGGAGGCGGCCGAACGGACCCCGAGGGTGCGCATGTTGTGCAGCCGGTCGGCCAGCTTGATGATCAGCACCCGGACGTCCTTGCCGGCCGCCACGATCATCTTGCGTACGGTCTCCGCCTCGGCGGCCTTGCCGTAGAACGCCTTGTCGAACTTGGTCACCCCGTCGACCAGGTGGGCCACCTGGCGGCCGAAGTCCTCCTGGAGCGCCTGGAGGGTGTAGCGGGTGTCCTCGACGGTGTCGTGCAGCAGGGCGGCGACCAGGGTGGTGGTGTCCATCCCGAGGTCCGCGCAGATCTGGGCGACCGCGAGCGGGTGGGTGATGTACGGCTCGCCGCTCTTGCGGAACTGGCCGCGGTGCATGTTCTCGGCGATCGTGTAGGCCCGCCGCAGCACCGACGCGTCGGCGCTGGGATGGATGCCGCGATGGGCGCGGACCAACGCGGTGACCGGGTCGCTGTCGGTGGTGGGCCAGGTGAGCAGGGAGCGCAGCCGGCGGGAGAGCGGCAGCTCGCCGGGCTGGGTCGGGAGGGCGCCGCCCAGGGCGGCGCCATGTCCGGCGTCGACGTCCACCTGGGACACCTCCTCACCCCGGCCCCGGGTCGCCGAAGCCGGCAACCGGGAGCAGGCCCGCGAATCGGGCAGGACTGCACTTCTCTAACAGCCTAAGGGAGTCGACGTAGTCCGATCGGACACTTGGTCATGAGCGTTCGGTCGAGAGTTGGTGGGACGCGCCGTTCTCCGCCTTGGTCAACAGGTCCCGGAACCGGCCCGCGCCGGCGACCGGCGAGGCCCACCCGGCGGAGGTCTCCACCAGCCGGGTCTCCGGTCGCTCCAACCAGGACAGGATCCGCTCGGTCTCCTCGGCGGTGGCGGCCGGCACCGGGCCGTGCCCGGGCAGGACCGTCTCGGCGGTGGCCCGGATCGCGCTGATGGTCGGTCGCGGGTGGACACCCGGCGGGGACACCCCGGCCCCGGCCAGCCGGCCGTGCCGGACCAGGGCCAGCTCCCAGCCGCCCCGGGCGGCCGGGCGGGCGGCGGCCAGCTCGGCGATGCCGGTCAGCGCGGCCAGCCGCTGCATCCGTACCGCCGCGCGCAGCACCGCGGCCAGCCGGCTGCGGACCACCGCGGCCTCCTCGTAGCGCCGGGCGCCGGAGAGCACCTCGATCCGGGCCAGCAGGGCGTCCACCACCACCTGCGGGTCGTCCCGGGTGGCGGTGCGGAACGGAACGGCGGCGCGGTGGTCGTACTCCTCGGGGGTGATCCGGTGCTCGCAGGGCGCCGGGCAGCGACCCAGCTCCGCCAGCGCGCAGGCCGGCATGGTGGTGCGCCGGGACAGCCGGTGGGTGCACTGGCGCAGCGGCACCGCGTCGTGGAACCCGGCGGCGGCCAGCTCGGCGGCCTGCTTGGAGCGGAACGGGCCGAGGTAGGCCGAGTCGGTGGGGGCCAGGTCGCGCACGATCGACAACCGCGGGTACGCCTCGTCGGTCAGCTTCAGCCAGACCTGGCGCTCGGGATACTTCGACCGCCGGTTGTACGGCGGCGCGTGCGCGGCGATCAGCCGCAGCTCGCGCACCTCGGCCTCCAGGGAGTGGGCGCACTCGACGGCCTCCACCCGTTCGGCGGCGGCCAGCATCTCCGAGATCCGGGCCCGCTTCTCGGCGGCGGTGAAGTAGCTGCGTACCCGGGTGGCGATGTCGCCGGAGGTGCCGACGTAGAGCGGCCGGTCGTCGGCGGCCCGGAAGATGTAGACCCCGGGCACCTTCGGCAGCCCCTCGGCGAGGTGCCGCTTGCGGCGCTGGGTCGGGGTGACCGCCCGGGCGAACTCGATGGCCTCGCCGACGGTGTCGACCCGGTGCCCGCCGAGCCGGCCGATCAGCCCGTGCAGCACGTCGACGGTGGCCTTGGCGTCGTCCAGCGCCCGGTGGGTCGGCTGGGTGGCGGTGCGGAAGTAGGCCGCCAGGGTGCCCAGCTTGCGGTTGGGCACCTCGTCGCGGGTGAGCACCCGGCGGGCCAGCGCGGCGGTGTCCAGCACCCGCGGGTTGGGCCAGGGGTAGCCGTGCCGGGCGCAGGCGGCCTTGAGGAAGCCCACGTCGTAGGGGGCGTTGTGGGCCACCAGCACGGCGTCGGCGATGAACTCCAGGAAGCTCGGCAGCACCTGCTCGATCGGCGGGGCGGGGAGCAGCATGGCCTGGGTGATACCGGTCAGCACGGTGATGAACGGCGGGATGGGCACCCCCGGGTTGACCAGGGTCGCGAGCACGCCCAGCTCCTCGCCGCCGCGCACCTTCACCGCGCCGATCTCGGTGATCCCGCCGCCGTCCGGCGCGCCGCCGGTGGTCTCCAGGTCGACCACCACGAAGGTGGTGGCGTAGAGCGGCAGCGCGGGGTCGACCCCCGTGCCCGCCGCCCGGTCCAGGCCGGCCAGCGCCTCCTGGACGTACTCCGCTCGCGTCACCCGCGGCACGCTAGCGGCGGGGTCCGACACTCCCGTCCCACCAGTACCAATCGCTACCACGGCGGTAGGATGAGAGATCGGCTCACTCACCGGGCGGTGGGCCCGTTCGGGGTGGGAGACTTGCCACATGCCCCTCACCGAGCCGCACGACGACCGCTCCTTTGCGGAGGAGCCGGTGGTCGGCGCGCAGGACGCCGGTGAGAGCCCGTCGACCCCGCCGGAGCCGGAGCCGACCCTGCCCGAGCCGGTCCGGCAGCGGATCGTGGCGCTCACCGCCGCGGTGCTGCCCGGGCTGGCCGCCGACGAGGTGCCGGTGCCGCTGCGCCGGGTGGCCAAGTTCGCCCCCAACCGGCGCGCCCGGCTCGGCGCCCCGGCGATCGCCGCCCAGCTCACCGCCGACCCGCTGTTCCGGCAGCGGGTCACCGCCCGGGTGCTGGCCGACGCCGGCGACCTCGGCGCGGCCGTGACGGAGGGGACCGCCCCGGCGGCCGCCGACCCGGTCGAGGTGGCCGCCCTGGCCTACCTGGCCCGGCCCCGGGGCTGGCGGGAGCTGATCGAGGCCAGCGGCGCCGCGGTGCGCGCCGAGGCGGACAGCGCGGTGGTGGCCGAGCTGGTCCGCGAGCTGGTCGAGGGCCTGGTAGCCCTGGAGCCCGACCTCGGTGCCGGTGAAGAAGGT
>NZ_MUYZ01000136.1:0-16577 GCF_003013775.1 Micromonospora sp. MH33 | reverse complement strand
GGGGCGGGCCACCACGGCCGCCGCGCCGACCTGCGGGTGGGCCGCGAGGGCGGCCTCCACCTCGGCCGGTTCGACCCGGACGCCGCGCACCTTCACCTGCCGGTCCAGCCGGCCCCGGAACTCCAGCGTCCCGTCGGCCAGCCAGCGGGCCGCGTCGCCGGTGCGGTACATCCGCGCCCCGGGCGGCCCGGCCGGGTCGGGCAGGTACGCCGCGGCGGTGAGGCCGGGCCGGTTCCGGTAGCCCCGGGTGACCCCGGCGCCGCCGATGTGCACCTCGCCGAAGACGCCCACCGGCACCGGCCGCAGCGCCGCGTCGAGCACGTGCACGGTGGTCCCCGGCATCGGGGCGCCGATGGTGACGGATTCGTACGCCGCCGCCGGGTCGAGGTCGGCCACGGTGGTGGTGACCGTGGCCTCGGTGGGGCCGTACTGGTTGACCACGCGGGGCAGCCCGGGCAGCGCGGCGTGCACCTTGGCCAGCAGCGCCGGGATGCACGGCTCGCCGCTGAGCACCAGCAGCCGCAGCGCGGGCAGCGTCGCGGCGCTCACGTCACCGGCGTCGAGGAGCTGGTGCAGCAACGACGGGACGATGCTCAGCAGCGCGGTCGGGGCGGGCCGACCGGGCAGGTCGGCGCGGAGCGTGGACAGGTCGGACTGCCCGGCCATCAGCACGGTCGCGCCGACGGTGAGCGGGCCGACGCAGTCGCGCAGGAACGCGTCGAAGCTCGGCGAGGCCCGCTGGAGGACGACGTCGTCGGCGTCCAGCCGGTAGTGGGCCAGGATGGTGTCCAGGTAGGCGGTCACGCTGCCGTGCTCGACCAGCACGCCCTTGGGCAGGCCGGTGGAGCCGGAGGTGTGAACCAGGTAGGCGAGCTGGTCGGGGCGGGTGGCGACGGCCGGCGGGGTGGCCGGCCGGGCGGCCAGCGCCGGGTCGGCGAGCGCCGCCGGGTCGAGCACCAGCCGCACCCCGGAGTCCTCGGCCAGGTGGGCCAGGCGGGCCGCCGGCAGGTCCGGGTCGAGCCCGACGAACGCCGCCCCGGCCTTCCACACCCCGAGCACGCCGACCACGGTGTCGACGCTGCGGGGCAGCCGCAGCCCGACCCGGTCCTCCGGCCCGACGCCCTGGGCGAGCAGGTGGTGGGCGAGCCGGTTGGCGCGCCGGTCCAGCTCCGCGTAGGTCAGCTCGCCGCCGGGCCCGGTCAGGGCGGTGGCGTCCGGGGTGGCCCGGACCCGATCGACGATCCGGTCGAGCAGCGAGCGGAACGGCCCGGCCGGCGCGTCGAGCGTCGCCGGTGCCGGGGCGGCCTCGGCGAGGGGCAGGTCGGCGATCCGGGTCGCCGGGTCGGCGGCGACCGCCCGCAGCAGCCGGGTGTACGCCTCCGCCATCCGCGCCATGGTGGCGGCGTCGAAGATGTCGGTGGTGTAGTCGAGCGCTCCGGCCAGCCCGTCGGGGCCGTGCACCAGCTCCAGGGTCAGGTCGAGCTTGGCCGCGCCCCGGTCCACCGGCAGCGCGGCGCCGGCCACCGGCCCGAGCCGCAGGGTGTCCAGCGTCCAGTCGTTGTAGCTGAACAGCGCCTGGAACAGCGGCGAGCGGCTGAGGTCGCGCTCCGGGCGCAGCTCCTCGACCAGCCGGCCGAAGGGCAGCTCCTGGTGCTCGTACGCGCCGAGCGCGTCGTCGCGGACCCGGTCGAGCAGCTCGGCGAAGGTGGGCGCGCCGGTCAGGTCGGCCCGCAGCACCAGGGTGTTGAGGAAGAACCCGACGACGTCGCGCACCTCGGGGCGGCCCCGGCCGGCGACCGGGGTGCCGACGGCGAAGTCCACCTGCCCGCTCCACCGGCCCAGCAGCACCTGGTACGCGGCGAGCAGCGTCATGAACAGGGTCGCGCCGTGCGCCCGGCTGAGCCGTTCCAGCGCGGCGACGAGTTCCGGCTCGACGGTGAACCCGACGCTCGCACCGGCGCCGGTGCGCGCCGCCGGGCGGGGCCGGTCGGTGGGCAGTTCCAGGGTGGGCAGGTCGGCGAGCCGCCGCCGCCAGTGGTCCAGTTCCCCGGTCAGCCGGTCGCCGGCGAGCCGGGTCCGCTGCCAGGCGGCGAAGTCGGCGTACCGCACCGGCGGGCGGGCGGTCTCGGCGCCGTCGTAGCCGGCCTCCAGCTCGCGGACCAGCACCGCTGCCGACCAACCGTCGGCGACGGTGTGGTGCAGGGCGAGCAGCAGCAGGTGCGCGTCGCCGGCCCGCCACAGCACGGCCCGGAACAGCGGCCCGGTCGTCAGGTCGAACGGGCGGCACGACTCCCGCGCCAGCTCCGCCTCCGCCTCGGCCGGCGTGGCCGCGTCCCGCCGTTCCAGGCCGGCCCAGCCGGGCGCGATGTCCTGTCGGACCACCCCGTCGACCAGGGTGAACCGGGTGCGCAGCGCCTCGTGCCGGTCGACCAGCGCGTCCAGCGCGGCGGCCAGCCGGTCGGCGTCCAGCGGCCCGGTGAGCCGCCAGGCGAGGGGGATGGTGTACGCCGCCCCGGCGCCCTCCAGCCGGTCGAGGAAGACCAGCCGCTCCTGGCCGAAGGAGACCGGCAGCCCGGTGGTCGCCGTACCCCGGGTGATCGGGGCGGCGACCTCGCCGGCGCCGGCGATCAGCCGGGCCAGCCCGGCGACGGTGCGGGTGGTGAACAGGTCCCGGAAGGTGATCTCCCGGCCGGTCCGGGCGGCCACCGCGCCGACCACCTTGATGGCCAGCAGGGAGTGCCCGCCGAGGGCGAAGAAGTCGTCGTCCATGCCGGGGTCGGCGACGCCGAGCACCTCGCTGAAGATGGCGGCGAGCTGCCGTTCCAGCTCGGTGGCCGGCTCCCGCCGGCCGGCGCCGGCGGCGTACGTCGGCTCGGGCAGGGCGGCCCGGTCGACCTTGCCGTTGTGGGTCAGCGGCAGCTCGTCGAGGACCACCACGGCGGCCGGCACCAGGTAGGCCGGCAACGACCCGGCCAGGTAGGCCCGCAGGTCGCCCAGCTCCGCCGGGTCCGCGGCCACGTACGCGACCAGGCTCAGCGCGCCGCTGCGGTCGGGGCGGGCGAGCACCACGGCGTCACGGACCGCCGGGTGGCGGCGTACCGCGGTCTCGATCTCGCCCGGCTCGACCCGGAACCCGCGCACCTTGACCTGCCCGTCGGCGCGGCCGACGAACTCCAGCACCCCGTCGGCGGTCCAGCGCACCAGGTCGCCGGTGCGGTAGACCCGGCCGCCGGGCGGGCCGAACGGGTCGGGCAGGAACCGCTCGGCGGTGCGGCCGGGCGCGCCCACGTACCCGCGGGCCAGGCCGGCGCCGCCGAGCAGCAGCTCGCCGACCACCCCGACGGGGACGGGCCGCAGCTCCCGGTCCACCACGTACGCGGTGGTGTTGTGCATGGGCCGGCCGATCGGGACGGCGCCCGCGCCGCCGGTCGGCGCGGTCACCGGGTGCCAGGTGCCGAAGGTGGTGGACTCGGCCGGGCCGTACATGTGCAGCAGCCGTTCCGGGCCGCCGTGGGCGAGCAGGCCGTCCACCGCGACCGGGTCGGCGGCCTCCCCGCCGAAGAGCACGTGCCGCAGCCCGCGCAGGACGTCCGGGCGCTCCCGGGCGACCTGGTGGAACAGGGCGGTGGTGAGGAAGAGCGTGGTGACCCGGTGCCGGTCCAGCTGGCCGGCGAGGGCGGCCGGCGAGAGCGCCACGTCGGGCGGGGTGACCACCAGGGTCGCGCCGGCGACCAGGGTGGCCCACACCTCGAAGGTGGCCGCGTCGAAGACCGGGTTGGCGGCGAAGGCGACCCGGTCGTCCGGGCCGAGCGTCAGGTAGCCGCCGTCGTGCACGGTGCGGACCAGGCCGCGGTGGGTGATGCCGATGCCCTTGGGGCGGCCGGTGGAGCCGGAGGTGTAGACCACGTAGCCGAGCTGCTCCGGGTCGACCGGGACCCGCGGGTCGGTGTCGGGACGCCGGTCCACCTCGGCGGCGTCCCGGACCAGGTCGACCACCCGGCAGCCCAGCCCGGCGCCGTCGTGGTGCCCGGCGGCGGTGATCAGCACGGTGGCGCCGGTGTCGTTGATCATGTGCTGGCTGCGCTCGGCCGGCTGGTCGGCGTCCAGCGGCAGGTAGGCGCCGCCGGTCCGGAGCACCGCGAGCTGTGCGCGGACCAGGTCGGCGTACGTCCAGACGGCCTCGCCGTCCACCACGGCGGGGCGCTCCGGGTCGGCGGCGACCCGGTCGGCGACGAGGTGGTGCAGAGCGCGGGCCGGGATCGCCGGCCGCGGCGCGGTGCCCGCGGCGAGCAGGCCGGCCCACTCGGCCGGGTCGAGGACGTCCCAGTCGCCGAGCCGCCCGCCGGTGTCGCCGGCCAGGGCGGTGAGCAGCCGCGAGTACGCGGCGGCCAGGCGCGCCACGGTGGGCGCCGCGAACAGGTCCGTGGCGTACTCGAACAGGCCGGTGAGGGTGCCGTCGGGCGCCTGGTCGACGAAGAGGGTGAGGTCGAACTTGGCGGTCCGCCAGCCCAGCGGCAGCTCGGCCGCGGTCAGACCGGGCAGCCGCAGCGCGGTGACCGCGGTGTCCCGCAGCGCGAACATGGTCTGGTAGACGGGCGTGCGGCTGAGGTCCCGCTCCGGGCGCAGCTCCGCCACCACCTGCTCGAACGGCACGTCCTGATGCTCGTACGCGCCGAGGGTGGCCTCGCGGACCCGGCCGAGCAGCTCGGTCAGGGTGGGGTCGCCGGCCAGGTCGGCCCGGACGGCGAGGGTGTTGACGAAGAAGCCGACGACGTTCTCCACCTCGGCGCGGGAGCGGCCGGCGACCGGGGTGCCGACCGCGAAGTCGGTCTGCCCGCTCCACCGCCCGAGCAGCACCTGGAACGCGGTCAGCAGCACGGTGTGCAACGTGGTCCGCTGCTCCTGGGCGAGCGCGGCCAGCCGGCGCAGCGCGTCCTGGGGCAGCGCGAAGCGGTGGGTGGCGCCGTCCGCGCCGAGCACCGCCGGCCGGGGCCGGTCGGTGGGCAGCTCCAGCGCCGGCACGTCGGCGAGGGTGCGCCGCCACCAGTCCAGCTCGGCGGCGAGCCGGGCCGGGGTGAGGTCGGCGCGCTGCCAGCGGGCGAAGTCGACGTAGCGCACCGGCGGGGCAGGGGGACCAGCGCGGCCCGCCACAGCGGCCCGGCGGCCAGGTCGAACGGGCGGCGGATCTGCGCGGCGGCCAGCTCGTCGGTCCAGGCGTCGGCGTCCAGCCGGGCCAGCTCGACCGCCGGCTCCGGGTCGACCACCGGGGCGTCGTCGACGAACCGGGTCCGCAGCGCGTCGTGCCGGGCGGCGAGCCGGCGCAGCGCCCGGCGCAGCGTCGCCTCGTCGAGGTGGCCGTCGACCCGCCAGGCGACCGGGATGACGTAGCTGGGGCTGTCCGGGTGGATCCGCTGGAGGAAGAGCAGCCGCTCCTGCCCGAACGAGGCCACGGCGGGCGCGTCGCCGCCGCCGGACACCAGCGCCGGGGCGGTGTCCTCGGCGGGCGCGGCGGCGACCGTCTCGGCGAGCCGGGCCACGGTCAGCCCCTCGAACAGGTCCCGGACGGAGACCTCGACCCCGAGTTCCTCGCGGAGCCGGGCGATCAGCCGCACGGCCAGCAGGGAGTGCCCACCGAGGGCGAAGAAGGTGTCGTCCACGCCGACCCGGGCCACCCCGAAGACCGAGGTCCACACCTTGGCCAGCCGTTCCTGCACCGGGTTCTCCGGCGCCCGGTACGGCACGGCCAGGTCGGGCCGGTCGGGGGCGGGCAGGGCCTTGCGGTCCAGCTTCCCGCTCGGGGTCAGCGGCAGCTCGGCCAGCGGCACGAAGATCGACGGCACCATGTAGCCGGGCAGCCGCCCGGCCAGCCCGTCCCGCAGCGCCGCCAGGTCCAGCCCGTCGCCGACCACGTACGCGACGAGCCGCTTCTCGGCCGCCTCGCCGGTGGCCACCACCACCGAGGCGCGGACGCCGGGCTGGTCGTTGAGCACGGCCTGGATCTCGCCCAGCTCCACCCGGTTGCCGGCGAGCTTGAGCTGCTCGTCGACCCGGCCGAGGTAGTCGACCACGCCGGGGCGGTGCCAGCCGGCCAGGTCGCCGCTGCGGTACATCCGCCCGCCCGGCTCGCCGTACGGGTCGGGCAGGAAGCGCTCGGCGGTGAGGCCGGGCTGCCCGAGGTAGCCCCGGGCGAGCTGGACGCCGGCCAGGTACAGCTCCCCCGGCCCGTCGCCGGGGACCGGGCGCAGCTCGGGGTCGAGGATGTGCAGCTGGGTGTTCTCCACCGCCGCGCCGATCGGCACGCCGGCGCCGGTCCACTCCGGCTGGCAGGCCCAGGCGCTCACCTCGATGCTGGCCTCCGTCGGGCCGTACAGGTTGTGCAGCTCGACGTCGGGCAGGGTGCGCAGCACCCGGTTCTGCAGGTCGGTGGGGAGGGCCTCGCCGCTGGCCAGGATCCGGCGCAGGCTGTGGCAGTCGGCCACGCCGGGCTCGCCGACGAACAGCGCCAGCATGGTGGGGATGAAGTGGACGCTGGTGATCTCCCGGCGCTGGATGGTCTCCACCAGGTAGCGGGTGTCGCGGTGGCCGCCGGGCTTCGCGATGACCAGCCGGGCGCCCACCATCAGCGGCCAGAACAGCTCGTGGACCGACACGTCGAAGGCGTACGGGGTCTTCTGGAGCACCCGCTCGTCGGAGGTCATGCCGTACTCGTGCTGCCCCCAGCGCAACCGGTTGACCACGCCCCGGTGCTCGGCGACCACGCCCTTGGGCCGGCCGGTGGAGCCGGAGGTGTACATGACGTAGCAGGCGTTGCGCTCGTCGACCGCGACGCCGCACGGCTCGGCGGACTCCCCGTCGGTGTCGGCGAGGGTCAGCTCGGGCAGCCCGGGCAGGCCGAGGTCGACGGCCATGCCGGGGCCGCGGACCAGGGCCACCGCGCCGGCCTGACCGGCCATGTAGGCCAGCCGGTCGGTGGGCAGCTCCAGGTCCAGCGGAAGGTAGGCGGCACCGCTCTTGAGGATGCCGAGCAGCGCCACCAGCAGCTCCAGGGACCGCTGGGCGCCGACCGCGACCACCGTCTCCGGCCCGGCGCCGCGCCGGCGCAGGGCGTGGGCCAGCCGGTTGGCCCGGCGGTCCAGCTCCCGGTAGGTCAGCTCCGCGCCCTCGAACTCCAGGGCGACCGCGTCCGGGGTACGCCGGACCTGCGCCTCGACCAGGCCGTGCATCGTGCTCATGCCTGCTGCTCCTTCAGTGCCTGCTCGACGTCCTCGCTGCTCATCGCGGCGATCTCGGCCATCAGCTGCTCCTCGACGGCGGCGGCCAGCCGGGCCACGGTGGGCCGTTCGAAGAGGGTGCGGACGGCCACCTCGCAGCCGAAGGCCGCGCGCAGCCGGATGGCGACCCGGGTGGCGAGCAGGGAGTGGCCGCCCAGGTGGAAGAAGTTGTCGTGGATGCCGATCCGGTCGACCTGGAGGACCTGCCGCCAGATGTCCGCGATCGCCTCCTCGGTCGGGGTACGCGGCGGCTCGGCGTCCGCGCCCGGCGTCGGCCGGTGGCCGGCCGGGTCGGGGAGCCGGTCCCGGTCGACCTTGCCGCCGACGGTGCGCGGCAGCCCGTCGAGGACGATCAGCACGGCCGGCACCATGAACTCCGGCAGCCGCTCGGCCAGCCGGTCCCGCAGCTCGTCGACGGCCACCCCGTCGCCGGCCAGGTAGGCCACCAGCCGGTCCTGCCAGGCCACCACCACGGCGTCCCGGACACCGGGGTGCTCGCGGAGCCGGGCCTCGACCTCGCCGACCTCGACCCGGAACCCGCGCACCTTCACCTGGCCGTCGGCCCGGCCGTGGAACTCCAGCTGACCGTCGGCCCGCCAGCGGACCAGGTCCCCGGTCCGGTACAGCCGCCCGCCCGGCTCCCGCCCGTACGGGTCCGGCACGAACCGCTCGGCGGTCAGCCCCGGCCGCGCCAGGTAGCCCCGGGCCAGCTGGGTCCCGCCGACGAACAGCTCGCCGACCGCGCCCACCGGCACCTCGGCGAGGTGGCCGTCCAGGACGTACAGCGCCCGGTCCCCCACCGCGCGGCCGATCGGCACCACGCCGTCCACGTCGGACGGCACGTCGTAGACGGTGGCGCTGACGGTGGTCTCGGTCGGGCCGTAGGTGTTCACCACGGCGACGTCCGGGTGGTGGCGGCGCCACCAGGCCAGGTCGGCGGGGCGCACCGCGTCGCCGCCGAGTACCAGCAGCCGCAGCCGGGCCGGGCTCCACGTCGGCGCGGAGGTGCCGTCGGCGGTGACCTCGGCGATCAGCTCGGTGAGGTAGCCGGGGACCACCTCCATCACGGTGACCCGGTGCCGCTCGACGTCGGCGACCAGCTGGGCCGGGGCGACCAGGCCGTGCTCGGGCAGCACGAGCGCCGCCCCGCAGGTCAGCGCGGGGAAGATCTGCTCGACGGAGGCGTCGAAGGCGAGCGCGGCGAACTGGAGCACCCGGTCGGCCGGGCCGAGCCCGAAGCGCCGCCGCATCCGCGACACGTGCGCGGCCATCGCGCCGCGTGGCACGCCCACGCCCTTCGGCCGGCCCGTCGAGCCGGAGGTGTAGATGACGTACGCGAGTTGCGCCGGGTCCACCGGTACACCCGGGTCGTCGTCGCGACCGCCGTCGGGCAGTGGCCCGTCCAGCACCACGGTGGCGCCCACGTCGGTGGTGACCAGGTCCACCCGCTCGGCCGGCCAGGCCGGGTCGACCGGCACGTACGCGCCGCCGGCCTTGAGCACGCCGAGCACCGCGGCGAGCAGGTCGATGCCGCGCGGCAGCCGGACCACCACCGGCGTCTCCGGCCGGACGCCCCGCTCGCGCAGCCACCAGGCCACCCGGTTGGCCCGCGCGTTCAGCTCGGCGTACGAGACCACCCCGTTGGCGGCGATGGCGGCCAGCGCGCCCGGGTCGCGGCGGGCCCGCGACTCGAAGGCGACCACCGGGTCGACGGTGCGCCCGGCCACTTCGGCGGCCCCGAACCGGCGCAGCACGGCGGTCTCGGCGGCCGGCAGCGCCAGCGCGCCGATCCGGGTGTCCGGGGCGGCCAGCACGGCGGCGAGCAGCTCCCGGCAGCGCTGCACGAGACGGTCGATGGTCGCCGCGTCGAACAGGTCGGTGCGGTACTGCACGAAGCCGCCGGCCGCCCCGGGGTCGGTGGTGAAGGTGAACATCAGGTCGAACTTGGTGACGTCGAACGGGATCTCGGCGCTGCGCAAGCGGGCGGCACCGAGCCGGGGCGCCGCCACGGCGCGTACCTCCAGGTCGAACATGGCCTGGAACAGCGGCGACCGGCCCGGGTCGCGGTCCGGGGCGAGTTCCTCGACCACCCGCTCGAACGGCACCTCCTGGTACTGGTACGCGTCGAGCGCCTGGTCGCGGACCCGGCCGAGCAGCTCGGCGAAGGTGGGGTCGCCGGCCAGGTCGGCCCGCATGACCAGGGTGTTGACGAAGAACCCGATGACGTTCTCCACCTCGGGCCGGGTCCGCCCGGCCACCGGCACCCCGACGCCGAAGTCGTCCTGCCCGCTCCACCGGCCCAGCAGCACCTGGAATGCAGCCAGCAGGGTCATGTAGAGGGTGGCGCCGTGCCGGCGGCCGAGCCGCTCCAGGCCGGCGACCAGCTCGGGTTCGAGGGTGAACTCGTGGGTGGCGCCGACCCAGGAGGGCCGGGCCGGGCGGGGCCGGTCGGTGGGCAGCTCCAGCGCGGGCAGCGCGTCGAGGCGCTTGCGCCAGTGGCCCAGCTCCGTGGCGAGGCGGTCGCCCGCGAGTTCCTGGCGCTGCCAGCCGGCGTAGTCGGCGTACTGCACCGGCAGTTCCGGCAGGGTCTCGCCGTCGTGGAGCGCGCCCAGCTCCCGGACCAGCACGCCCATCGACCAGCCGTCCGAGACGATGTGGTGCATGGCCAGCACGAGCAGGTGGTCGGCCGGGCCGAGCTGCCAGACCAGGGCCCGGAACAGCGGGCCGGCGGCCAGGTCGAACGGGCGGTGCAGCTCCGCGCCGGCCTGCGCCACGGCGGTGGCGTACGGGTCGGTCGCCGACCGCACGTCGTGCCACTCGGCGGTGATCTCGGCGGTGGCGGCGACCCGCTGCACGGGCTGCGCGTCGACCACCGGGAAGGTGGTGCGCAGCGACTCGTGCCGGTCGACGAGCTGCCGCAGCGCCCGGTCGAGGCGGCCCCGGTCGAGTGGCCCGTCGACCCGCCAGGCCAGCGCGGCCATGTAGTCCGGCGCGTCGGGTTCCAGCCGGTTGAGGAACCACATCCGCTCCTGGGCGAAGGAGAGCGGGAAGTCGCCGCTGCGGCGCAGCCGGGTGATCCCGGCCGCGGGCCCGGCCGCCGCCGCGGGCAGGGCCGCCGCGAACTCGGCGATGGTCGGGTGGGCGAAGAAGGTACGCACGTCGACCGGCCGGTCGAGGGCCTTCACCAGCCGGGCCACCGCGAGGGTGGCCAGCAGTGAGTGGCCGCCGAGGTCGAAGAAATTGTCGTGGACGCCGATCCGGTCGACCCGGAGGACCTGCCGCCACACCGCGGCGACGGCCTCCTCGGTCTCGTCGCGCGGGCCCTCGAAGGTGTCGGTCAGCTCGGGCCGGTGCCCGTCCGGGTCGGGGAGCCGGTCCCGGTCGACCTTGCCGCCGACGGTGCGCGGCAACTCGTCGAGGACGACCACCACGGCGGGCACCATGAACTCGGGCAGCCGCTCGCCGAGCCACCGCCGCACCTCGTCGACGGCCACCCCGTCGCCGGCCAGGTAGGCCACCAGCCGGTCCTGCCAGGCCACCACCACGGCGTCCCGCACGGCGGGGTGTTCGCGGAGCCGGGCCTCGACCTCGCCGACCTCGACCCGGAACCCGCGCACCTTGACCTGGCCGTCGGCCCGGCCGTGGAACTCCAGCTGACCGTCGGACCGCCAGCGGACCAGGTCCCCGGTCCGGTACAGCCGCCCGCCCGGCTCGTGCCCGTACGGGTCCGGCACGAACCGCTCGGCGGTCAGCCGCGGCCGGCCCAGGTAGCCCCGGGCGAGTTGTCCACCACCGACGAACAGCTCGCCGACCGCGCCGGCCGGCACGTCGCGGAGCTGGTGGTCGAGCACGTACAGGTGACGGTCGCCGACCGCCCGGCCGACCGGGACCGTGCCCACGACGCCGCGCGGGACGTCGGCCACCGCCGTGGTGACGGTGGTCTCGGTCGGGCCGTACGCGTTGAGCACCGCGACGTCGGGACAGCGCGTCGCGAAGCGGTCCACGTCGGCGGGGCGCACCACGTCGCCGCCGAGCACCATGAGCCGCAACGCGCCCGGGACGATCCCGTCCCGCTCGGTCAGCTCGGCGACCAGCTCGCCGAAGTAGGCCGGCGGCAGGTTGGCGACGGTGACGCCGTGCCGGTCCAGCAACGGCAGCAGCGTCGCCGGGGCGACCAGGCCGTGCTCGGGCAGCACCAGGGCGGCCCCGCAGGCCAGCGCCGGGAACACCTGGTCGATCGAGGCGTCGAAGGCGAGCGCGGCGAACTGGAGCACCCGGTCGGCCGGGCCGAGCCCGAAGCGCCGCCGCATCCGCGACACGTGCGCGGCCATCGCGCCGCGCGGCACGCCCACGCCCTTCGGCCGGCCCGTCGAGCCGGAGGTGTAGATGACGTACGCGAGTTGCGCCGGGTCCACCGGCACACCCGGGTCGTCGTCCCGGCCGCCGTCCGGCAGCACGCCGTCGAGCAGGACGTCGAGGCCGGCGTCGGCGCGGACGAAGTCGATCCGCTCGGCCGGCCAGGCCGGGTCCAGCGGCACGTACGCGCCGCCGGCCTTGAGCACGCCGAGCACCGCGGCGAGCAGGTCGATCCCGCGGGGCAGGCGGATACCGACCGGCGTCTCCGGTCCGACGCCCCGCTCGCGCAGCCACCAGGCCACCCGGTTGGCCCGCGCGTTCAGCTCGGCGTACGAGACCACCCCGTCGGCGGCGATGGCGGCCGACGCGCCCGGATCGCGGCGGGCCCGCGACTCGAAGGCGACCACCGGGTCGACGGTGCGCCCGGCCACCTCGGCGGCCCCGAACCGGCGCAGCACGGCGGTCTCGGCGGCCGGCAGCGCCAGCGCGCCGATCCGGGTGTCCGGAGCGGCGACCACGGCGGCGAGCAGCTCCCGGCAGCGCTGCACAAGGCGGCCGATGGTGGCCGCGTCGAACAGGTCGGTGCGGTAGACCACGGTCATGGCGAGCTCATCGCCGCGCGGCTGGGCGAAGAGCGACACGGCGAAGAGCGCCTTGGGCCGGTCGGTGTCGAAGTCGGTGAAGCGCAGGGTGCCGCCCTGCCCGTCGTCGCCGGGGACGTTCTGCATGGCGAACCAGGCGTCGATCAGCGAGTCGGTGTCCGGCCGCTCGGGCCGCAGCTCCCGCACCACCCGCTCGTACGGCACGTCCTGGTGGTCGAGGGCGTCGAGGGCGTCGTCGCGGACCCGGCTCAGCAGCTCGGCGAAGGTCGGGTCGCCGGCCAGCCGGGCCCGCATGACCAGGGTGTTGACGAAGAGGCCGATGAGGTTCTCCACCTCGGGCCGGCCCCGCCCGGCCACCGGGGTGCCGATGCCGAAGTCGTCCTGCCCGCTCCACCGGCCCAGCAGCACCTGGAACGCGGCGAGCAGGGTCATGTAGAGGGTGGCGCCGTGCTCGCGGCTGAGCCGGTGCAGCCCGGTCACCAGCTCCGGGCCGAGGATGAACTCGCTGGTCGCGGCGGCGTGCGACGGCTGCTCCGGCCGGGGCCGGTCGGTGGGCAGGTTCAGCGCCGGCAGGCCGGCGAGCTGGCCGCGCCAGTGCGCGACGTCGGCCGCCAGGCGGTCCCCGTCGAGTTCCCGGCGCTGGGCCTCGGCGAAGTCCACGTACCGCAGCGGCAGCTCGGGCACCGCCCCGCCGTCGTAGTGCGCACCCAGCTCGCGGACCAGCACGCCGATCGACCAGCCGTCGGAGACGATGTGGTGCATGGCGGCCAGCACCACGTGCTCGGTGTCGTCGAGTCGCCAGACGACCACCCGGAACAGCGGCCCGGCGGCCAGGTCGAACGGCCGGGCGGCCTCCACCTCGGCCGCGCGGGCGACCTCGGCGGCCGAGCCGGCCTCGCGCCAGTCGATCGCGGCGTCGACGTGCGGGGCGAGCACAGCCCGGGGCACCCCGTCGCGCTCGACGAAGGTGGTGCGCAGCGCGTCGTGCCGGGCCACCACCGCGTCCAGCGCGCGCTGGAGGCGGCCGCGGTCCAGCGGGCCGTCCACCCGCCACATCGGCGTGGTCACGTATGCGGTGCCCCGGCCGCCCGCCAGCCGATCCAGAAACCACATCCGGTGCTGGGCGAATGACACGGAGTAGTCACTCCGGGCACACTTCTCGAGCTGGCGCAATTCAGATTCTCCTCGGCTGGAAACGGACTGACGACAGCCCGACTTAGCGCAGGTTAAGCCGCATCAAAGCAATGAGGATCGGACTTGCGGATGGCCGGATATGCCAATCCATTGCCACTCACAGCGCACGCCGAAATAGGAACGGCCGCCACGGCGACGCATTCCTCCGGCGTGCGTTGATCACGGAAATGCCCTGTCCGGACCCGATCTGGGGCACCCTATGTCGGGTTCAGCCCGCTATGACCGCCAGCCACAGATCACTTTTCCACTCCCCAGGACCTTTACGATCATTAAGTCTGTCGGCCACAGCGGTTCCCCCGCCGGCTGCGGCCACGGCCCATTCTGCAACGACAGACGGTAATTCCGCAAACCACAGCGTGTCAGGTAGACGACGATCAAGGAGCCGCCGGACAACGGCAGGCCCAATGACCGGCGGCAATTCATCCGATCGATTACATCGTTGCAGCAGTTGAGCGCCCGGACGGGTGGACCGAACTCCACCGACCGGCCGAGGCGCCCGGTCGCGCACCTGACACCGACGAGGCGGCCGGATGAGACCGGTGTCACATCCCCGCGCCGCCCAGCCGCCTCCCGAAGCGGGCCGCAATCGAGGCTTGATATCGACGCAGACCGATATATAGGCTGAGCCGGTCCCCGCTCGACCCCGTCCCACAAGGAGAGTGAGCGATGCGTCTTCCCAAGGTCACCCGGTTCCTCGCCACCGTCGCCACCGCGGCACTGGCGGCGCTGGGCGCCGTCACCGTCGACGCGGCGCCGGCCGCCGCAGCCGTCCGCAACGTCTGCTACAACACCAGCCAGGCCGGGCCGTTCGCGAGCTACGCCGTGCAGGCCGCCTCGATCTGGAACAACGCCACCAACAACATCAACATGGCGCAGTGCGGCTCGAACCTGATGATCTACTACACCTACGGCGGCGGCTCGTACGCGCAGCGCACGAGCCTCGGCAACGGCCGCGTGGTCATCGACTACTACCAGGCGCAGCAGTACTCGCCGCTGCGCATCATGACCCACGAGATCGGGCACATCCTCGGCCTGCCCGACAACTACAACGGCAACTGCGCCATCCTGATGTCCGGCGGCAGCGCCGGCACCAGCTGCACCAACCCGTACCCGAGCTCCAATGAGGCCGCCCAGGTCGACTCACTGTTCGGCTTCGCCGCCCGCAGCGCGACGACGCCGCAGGTCTTCACCGGCAGCTGGCCGGCACCCGTCACGGCGGGCGCCCAGCGCTGACCGGCGGAAACGACAAAGCCCGGCCGGGCCGGCGGAGACGCCGACCGGCCGGGCGGTCCCGGTTCAGGACAGGAACTTGTCCAGCGCGGCCTCGATGGTGCCGCTGTCGGGAGCGGCGTACGACGTCATGGTGAGCTTGTTGTACGAGATGAAGCTCGGGCACCGGTTCGCCGGCGCGCTCACCGTGCCGCCGTCGCCGATCTTCTCGCCGGTCTTCGCCGCGTAGAAGGTCAGCTCGTAGCGCGAGGAGATGTAGGAGACCGTGACGATCTTCCCGTCGTTGTTCTTGTAGTCGCACTTCTTGGGCGTACCCTCGCTGCCCTCCACGACCTTCAGGCAGCCGACCACCGCGACCGACTCGAAGTCGGCGCTCTTGCTGTAGTACGGCTTGGCCGAGCTGATCGACTTGGACGACCAGTACGACGGCCGGTCGGGAGAGTTCGCGAACGTGTACGCCTTGGCCGGGGAGCCGGCGGTGTACGGGGCGGCGTTGAGGATCGCGCTGCCGTCGCAGACCGAGGACATGTCACTGGAGTAGCGGGCCGTCACCGCGTTGTTGTCCGGCGCCGGCGTCTCCGACTCCGGCCCGCCGGCGGACGGCTCCGCGCTCGGGCCGGCCGGCTTGCTGCTGCTCGACGCGACCGGGTCGGGCTTGTCGTCACCGGCGGCGAGGAAGAGACCGACACCGCCGCCGCAGAGCGCCAGCAGGACCACCGCGGCGCCGGCGGAGAGCCCGATGATCAGGCCCTTGTTCGACTTCGGCGGCGGCACGGGAGCGCCGAACTGCGGGGGCTGACCGGGCTGGCCGTAGCCGGGGTACGCCCCGGGCTGAGCCGGCTGCCCCCACTGGGGGTTGACGTTCGGGTCCGGCTGCTGCCCCCCGTACGGGGGGTAACTGTTGGTCATCTGACGCCCTTATCGCTGTCGACGGGTACCCCGGCAATGGATCACGGACAGGGTAGTGAGCGGCGCAAACTCCACCGCCGGTCGACGAGCGGCAGCGGGCCGGCGGGCGACACGGTGCGTGTCGGCGGCCGATCCGTCCGTGATGGACGGGGCCATCCGCGACGGCCGCTCCGAGCCGGTCGACCGGCCGAATCACCGGCGCTGGCCCGGGAATCGGCCGTCCGGCGAGCCGGTGCGGCCTCCCGCCACCCACCCGGCCGCCAGCGTGACGGACATCACCTTCGGTCGATGGGATGGGTCCCACCGCCGACCCCGGCGGGGCGGCGCGCCGCCCCGCCGGGGGAATGGATCAGCGGCCCCGGGTGGCCTTGCAGATCTCCACCGGCAGGGCCGGCGCGCCGTCCACCGGCGCCGGGTCCTCGGGCGTGGCGGCGATGCCGCCGGCCGCGATCCGGTCCAGGGTGGCCAGCCCGGCCGCGTCGATCGTGCCGAAGACGGTGTAGTTGGGGCGCAGCGCCGAGTCGGACTGGACCAGGAAGAACTGGCTGCCGTTGGTGTCCGGGCCGGCGTTCGCCATGGCCAGGGTGCCCCGGGCGTAGAGGCGGCGGACCCCGGTCGGGTCGGTGGGCGCCGGCGGCAGGTCGGTGGGCAGCTCGTCGGCGTACCGGTAACCCGGCCCGCCCTCACCGGTGCCGGACGGGTCACCACACTGGAGCACCTTCAGGGTCGGGTACGCGGTGAGCCGGTGGCAGGGGGTCCGGTCGTAGAACTTGTGCCGGGCCAGGTGCAGGAAGCTCTGCACGGTGCACGGGGCCTGCTCGCGGTCGAGGGTCAGCCCGATCGGCCCCTGGTTGGTCCGCAGCGTGACCCGGACCGTACCCCGGTCGGGCGTGTGGCGGGGGTCCGGCGGCAGCGGCACCGGCCGGGCCGCCGGCTCGTCCGGCGTCGGCGTGTACGCGCACGGGCCCTTCGTGGGCGCCGGGTCGGCGGCGGGCGCCGCGGTCGCGGCGACGCC
>NZ_MUYZ01000135.1:0-16598 GCF_003013775.1 Micromonospora sp. MH33 | reverse complement strand
CCCGTCCGGCGCGGCGCCCGCCCGGCCGATCAGCGCGCGCAGCGCGGCCTCCTGCTCGCCGGCCAGCCGGGCCAGCTCGGCGGCCTCGCCGTCCAGGTCGGCGCCGCGCCTCCGGACCAGCGCCAGCACCTGCAGCACCGAGTCGTGGATGTCCCGGGCCAGCCGCTCCCGCTCCCGGGTGGCCGCCTCCAGCTCCACCGCCCGTTGCAGGAGGATCACCCCGGTGAGCGAGGACTGGCCGATCCGCTCCCGGGTGGCCAGGTCGGCCCCGCCGAGCACCAGCGCGGCCACCGCGCCGCGCCGCCGGCCGCCGGAGACCGCCCAGGCCAGCACCGGCCCGGCCAGCCAGGCGACGGTCAGGGTGGGCACGCCGGCGGCGAGCGCCGCGCGGCCGACCACCCACGGCGTGGCCAGCATGATCGCCAGCACCACGCCGAGGTCGGCCAGGAGCAGCGGCCAGCCCCGTCCGGCCGGGCGCCCGTAACCGGCCGCGGTCGTCCCGGT
Organism: Micromonospora sp. MH33; assembly: GCF_003013775.1. NCBI lineage: Bacteria > Bacillati > Actinomycetota > Actinomycetes > Micromonosporales > Micromonosporaceae > Micromonospora > Micromonospora sp. MH33. The sequence continues at coordinate 16,094 of NZ_MUYZ01000135.1, read as the reverse complement.
CCAGGCCAGCATCCCCAGGAGTACGCCGCCGGCGGCGACCGGGTGCGCGTAGCGGTCGGCGTCGCGGAGGACCAGCAGCCCCACGTACGCCAGCGAGGCGAAGCGGAACACCGCGATGGACCGCCAGAGCGGGACCTCCAGGCCCTCCGGGGACGACGGCATGCGCGACACCCTGCCACAGCCGCGCACGGCCGGGCCGTGAGGTGCGGCGCGAGAAACCCTGACGTACGGTGGAAATGCCGCGAAAATGACCGAGACCCATCGCCGGGACAGGGCCATGACGAACGCAGAACCCCCCGCACCGCGTACGGTTGTGCCCATCGAACCTTCCCTCCTCATCGCCGAGGCCTTCAACCAGGCCCAGGTGACCGAGCTACGACACTCGGTCACCTCGTGCGCGCACGAGGCGGGGCTGGCCGGGCAGCAGCTGGACGACTTCGTGCTGGCGGTCAACGAGCTGATCACCAACGCGGTCCGGCACGGCGGCGGCCAGGGCCGGCTGCGGCTGTGGCGCCTCGCCGGCGAGCTGGTCTGCGAGGTCGCCGACCACGGCCACGGGATGAGCGCGCAGCGGCTCAGCGACCGCGCCCGGCCCGCCCCGGACACCGCCGGCGGCTGGGGCCTCTGGCTGGCCCGGGAGCTCAGCGACACCATGGCGGTGGAGACCGGCGAGGCCGGCACGATCGTCCGGATCACCACGGCGCTGGCCGCCCACGTCACCCACCCTGCCGACGGCTGACCCGGCCCGCGCCGGGCGGTCTCAGCCGAAGAGGGCGCTCACCGACTCGCCGTTGTGAATCCGCCGCATCGCTTCGGCCAGGGCCGGCGCCACCGAGAGCACCTCCAGCTTCGGCACCCGCTTCTCCTCCGGGATGGGCACCGTGTTGGTGCAGACGACCTCCAGCACCCCGTCCTGCTCGCTCAGCCGCTTCAGCGCGCCGCTGGAGAAGAGGCCGTGGGTGCAGGCCAGCCGGATCGAGCGGACCTTCCGCTCGCGCAGGTGGCTCATCAGCTCGATCACCGTGCTGCCCTTGGCGATCTCGTCGTCCAGCACGATGACGTCCCGGTCCGCCACGTCGCCGATGATCGCGCTGATCTGCACCCGGTCGTCGCTGAACCGCTGCTTCGCGCCGGCCGCGACCGGCGTGCCGAGCATCCGGGCGAACGCCGCCGCCTCCTTGGCGTTGCCCAGGTCCGGCGAGACCACCACGGTGTTGCTCAGGTCCCGGCCCTTGAAGTGGGCGGCCAGCTCGCGCAGCGCGTGCAGGTGGTCCACCGGGACGCTGAAGAAGCCGTGCACCTGCGGCGAGTGCAGGGTCATGGCGAGCACCCGGTGCGCGCCGGCCGAGGTGAGCAGGTCGGCGACGAGCCGTCCGCCGATCGAGATGCGCGGGGCGTCCTTCTTGTCCGACCGGGCGTACGCGTAGTGCGGCAGCACCACGGTGATCCGGCCGGCGGACGCGCCACGGGCCGCGTCGATCATGAGCAGCAGCTCGACCAGGTGCTCCTGCACCGGCGGCACCAGCGGCTGGATGAGGAAGACGTCCCGCTCCCGGCAGTTCGCCTGCAACTGCACCTCGAGGCAGTCGTTGGCGAACCGGGACACCCGGACCGGGTGCAGCGGAACGTCGAGGTGGGCACAGATCTCGGCGGCGAGTTCCGGGTGGGCGGTCCCGCTGAACACGGCAATGTCACGCACGTCTGTTGATCGTACGGGTGGATCGGGGAGAGGCGGTGGACGCTTCCGACGGGTACGGTGCTGCCGTGACCGGAGAGTTCGTCGTCGCCATCGATCAGGGCACCACCTCCTCGCGGTGCATCGTCTTCGACCGGGCCGGGGAGATCGTCTCCGTGGCCCAGCGCGAACACCGGCAGATCTTCCCGCGACCGGGCTGGGTGGAGCACGACGCCGAGGAGATCTGGGCCAACGTCCAGCAGGTGGTGCTGGACGCGCTCGCCGCCGCCGGCACCGGGCCGGACGGGCTGGCCGCGGTGGGCATCACCAACCAACGGGAGACCACCGTGGTCTGGGACCGGGCCACCGGCCGGCCGGTGGCCAACGCGGTCGTCTGGCAGGACACCCGCACCGGGCCGCTGCTGCGCGAGCTGGCCGAGGCGTACGACGAGGAGCGGTTGCGGACCCGCACCGGCCTGACCCTGGCCACCTACTTCGCCGGCCCGAAGCTGCGCTGGCTGCTCGACAACGTCGACGGGCTGCGCGACCGGGCCGAGCGGGGCGAGGTGCTCTTCGGCACCATGGACAGCTGGCTGATCTGGAAGCTCACCGGACGGCACGTCACCGACGTGACCAACGCCAGCCGCACGATGCTGATGGACCTGGAGACCCTGGACTGGGATCCCGAGCTGCTCGACGCGCTGCGCATCCCGGCCGCGATGCTGCCCGAGATCCGCTGCTCCGCCGAGGTCTACGGCACCGCCGACGGGGTGCTCGCCGGGGTTCCGGTGGCCAGCGCGCTCGGCGACCAGCAGGCCGCCCTGTTCGGGCAGACCTGCTTCCAGCCCGGCGAGGCCAAGTGCACCTACGGCACCGGCAGCTTCCTGCTGCTCAACACCGGGGCCAGCCCGGTCCCCTCCCGGCACGGCCTGCTCACCACGGTGGCGTACCGGATCGACGGCCACCCGGCCGTGTACGCGCTGGAGGGCGCGATCGCGGTCACCGGTTCGCTGGTGCAGTGGCTGCGCGACAACCTCGGCCTGATCTCCACCGCCCCGGAGGTCGAACAGCTGGCCCGCACGGTCGACGACAACGGCGGCTGCTACGTGGTGCCGGCCTTCTCCGGGCTCTTCGCCCCGCACTGGCGCAGCGACGCCCGCGGGGTCATCGCCGGGCTGACCGGCTACATCACCAAGGGGCACCTGGCCCGGGCGGTGCTGGAGGCGTCGGCCTGGCAGACCCGCGAGGTGGTCGACGCGATGAACGCCGATTCCGACGTGGCGCTGCGCCGGCTGCGGGTGGACGGCGGGATGACCGGAAACACCCTGCTCATGCAGTTCCTCGCCGACGTCCTCGACGTGCCGGTGGTCCGCTCCCGGATCACCGAGACCACCTGCCTCGGCGCCGCGTACGCGGCCGGCCTGGCGGTCGGCTTCTGGCCCGACCTGGGCACGCTGCGCGCGCAGTGGCGGTCGGACGCGCGGTGGACGCCGGAGATGGACCCGGCGCACCGGGAGCGGGAGCTGCGCAACTGGCGCAAGGCCGTGCAGCGCACCCTCGACTGGGTGGAGTGACTCAGTCCCAGCGGTTGCCGGTGAGCTTCTCGTAGACCTCGACGTAGCGGGCCCGGGTCGCCTCGACCACCTCGGCCGGCACCTCGGGGGCGGGCGGCTGCTTGTCCCAGCCGCTGCCGGTGGCCCAGTCGCGCACGTACTGCTTGTCGAAGGAGAACTGGGCGCGGCCGGGCTGGTAGGACTCGGCCGGCCAGAACCGGGACGAGTCGGAGGTGAGCAGCTCGTCGGCGAGGACCAGGGTGCCGTCCGGCGCCCAGCCCAGCTCGATCTTGGTGTCGGCGATCAGGATGCCCCGGTCGGCGGCGATCTCCGCGCCCCGCCGGTAGACGTCGATGGTGATCTGCCGCAGCCGCTCGGCGGTCTCCGCGCCCACCTTGTCGACCACCTCGGCGTACGTGATCGGCTCGTCGTGCTCGCCCTTGGGCGCCTTGGTCGACGGGGTGAAGACCGGCTCGGGCAGGATCGACGCCTCCACCAGGCCGCGGGGCAGCTCGACACCGGAGACCGCGCCGGTGCGCTGGTACTCGGCGAAGCCACCGCCCGTGAGGTAGCCGCGGGCGACGCACTCGACCTGGACCATGTCCAGCCGCCGGCAGCGGATCGCCCGGCCGGCGAACTCCGCCGGCACGTCGGTGGCGGAGATGACATGATTCGGCACCAGGTCGGCCAGCTGCTCGAACCACCACAGCGACAGCGCGGTGAGCAGGCGGCCCTTGTCCGGGATCGGGGTCGGCAGCGCCACGTCGTAGATGGAGATGCGGTCGGAGGCGACCAGGATCAGGTCTCCGCCGTCGGCGTAGACGTCCCGAACCTTGCCCGAGTGCAGAAGTTCCACGGCGCTAGTACACCATGGGTGGGAGCGGCGCCCGGTGCGACCACCGGCCGTCCCATCCGCACCGGCGTTGACACCCCCGCCCGGGGCCTGTGTAAATGATCCGTCCGCAGCAGCCGCCCGCACCCCGGGAGAAACCTGTGCGCGCACCGCAGTCCGTACTCCGCCCCGGCGTCGACCGGCGGCGGCTGCTCGGCGCGCTGACCGGGCTGCCGCTGCTCGCCGCCGGGCTGTCCGGCTGCGGCCCGGAGGAGGAGAGCCCGGTCGACGACGGCCCGATCGAGCTGTCGGTGTTCTGGTGGGGCGGGGCCCGCCGGGCCGAGGCCACCGAGAAGGCGCTGCGCCTCTACTCCCAGCAGAACCCCCGGGTCAGCTTCCGGGTGACCTGGCAGGGGCTGACCGGGTACTACGACCGGCTGGCCACCCAGGCCACCGGCGGCAACGTGCCCGACCTGTTCCAGATCGACGACACCCTGCTCACCGAGTACGCCCGCCGGGAGATCGTCCTCGACCTCAGCGCCTACGTGGCCGACAACCGGCTCGACCTGCGCGGCCTGCCCGAACACCTGGCCCGGTACGGCCGGGTGGACGAGCGGACCGTGGCGGTGCCCGCGGCGCAGACCAGCGCCGCGCTGGTCTACAACCGGGACCTGCTGCACCGGCTCCGGCAGCCCGAGCCGCGCACCGGCATGTCGTGGCGGGAGTACGCGCGCTGGGCCGCCCGGGTCACCCGCGCCTCCGGCAACCGGGTGGCCGGCACCATGGACCCGTCCGGCGACTACCGGGCGCTCTGGCTCTGGCTGCGCGGCCAGGGCAGCGAGCTGTACCAGGGGCGGCAGCTCGGCTTCAGCTCCGGCGAGCTGCTCGACTGGTTCGAGTTCTGGGAGGTCGCCCGCTACGACCGGGCCACCCCGAGCGCCGCGCTGGTGGAGCAGGCCGACAGCGGCGAACTGGCCCGCCAGCTCGTGGTCACCGGCCACGCGGCCGCGTCGTTCGCCTGGTCGCACCAGTTGCCGGAGCTCCAACAGCTCACCGACGACGAGCTGGCGCTGGCCGCCTTCCCGGGCACCCCGGCGGCGCAGTGGCCCCGGGCGTCCATGTACTGGGCCGCCTTCCGCGGCAGCCGCCACCCGGGCGTGGTGGTCGACGTGATCAACTTTCTGACCACCAACGTGGCGGCCGGCCGGATCCTCGGCATCGAGCGCGGCCTGAACGCCGCCGTCCCGGTCCGCACGTTCGTGGTCGACGGCGTCACCGACCGTACCGAGAAGCGGGTGGTGGCCCTCGGCACCGAGCTGGACGAGCTGACCGGGCCGGCGCCCGCGCCGCCGCCGAAGGGGCACGCCAAGGTGCGTACCCTGCTCATCGACGCGGCCGAGAGCATCCGCGCCAAGCGCTCGGGCGCCCGGGCGGCGACCTCGCGGTTCATGGCGCAGGCGGCCGCGGCCCTGGCCGAGTGACCGCCGCCCGCCGCGCCCGGGGCGCGGCGGGCGGACCGGTTATCGTCAGCGCGGCGGACCGCCGCGCCGGCCCCGCATCAGGCGCAGCACCAGCAGCACGATCACCACGACCACCGCCAGGCAGCAGAGCAGCCCGAGGAAGCCGAAGCCGCCTCCCCGGGACCGCCGCCGGGCGGCCTCCACCACCAGCTCGCCGGTACCGGTGGAGGCCCAGGCCGCGACCGGCACGAACACCGAGAGCACGACCGCACCGAGGACCGCGCTGAGGCGGCCCCACCATCTGTTCCATCCAGACATGCCCCCATCCTCGCCGAGAAGTGCAACCGGGGCAGGACGGACGGGCCGGATCATGAGATCCCGGAAACGTCGAAAGGCCCCGGAGAGAACTCCGGGGCCTTTCGCGACGAGTAGCGGGGACAGGATTTGAACCTGCGACCTCTGGGTTATGAGCCCAGCGAGCTACCGAGCTGCTCCACCCCGCGTCGGCTTCTACAGCCTATCTCATGTCCGCCGTGGAGATCAGCCGGGTTCCCGATCCCGCCGGGTGGCGAGGGTCACCGTCGCCGTGGCGGCGCCCCGGCACGGCGAAGGGCCCCGGAGTGAACTCCGGGGCCCTTCGTAACGAGTAGCGGGGACAGGATTTGAACCTGCGACCTCTGGGTTATGAGCCCAGCGAGCTACCGAGCTGCTCCACCCCGCGTCGGCTCGTTAACCGTAGCGTACGGGGCCCCGGACCCGCAAAACGGGCCCGGGGCGGCACTCAGCGCAACCAGTCGCGGATCGCCAGCACGGCCCGCCGGCTGTCCTTGTCGACCTGGGACCGCGGGCTGGACGTCCCTTCCCAGCCCCGTTCCCAGAGCACCGTCACCACGTTCCCGATCCGCACCGCGCGGACCAACCGGACCACCTCCTCCATGGCCGGGGCGCCCTCGTAGTCCGTGGTGGGCCGGCGCAGCTCGAACAGCACCGAATCGTCGCCGTAGCCGGCGTCCGGGAGCAGCCGCTGGGTCGAGGTGAGGCCCTCGCCGCCGTCCGACCCCGGCTGGGTCGGGCAGTCACGCACGGCCTGCCGCAGCTCGTCCATCGCGTCGTCGGCCCGGCCGTCGCGGTAGACGGTGATGCTGTGCTGGTAGCTGCCGTCCAGCACGTGCCCCTCCGGGGTGTCGGCGAGCTTGAACGCCAGGTAGCGGGCCCGGCGGGTGACGATCCCCTCCTCGCCGGGCCGGGCGCCGCAGAGCGCCGGCAGCACCGGTCCCGAGCCGAACACGCTGCCGGTGCCGGCGTCGTTGGCGGAAGCCAGGGCGAAGAAGGCCCGGTCCGGGATGCTCGTCGGTCTGGCGTCCGGCGGCCGGGCGCTCGTCTTCGGCGGCGCGTCCGGGGTACGCGCGGAGGGTGGCGGGGTGGTCCGGCTCGGCGACGGCCCGGGTGGGGTCGCGGTGGGCGACGGCGCGGGGCTGCCGGTGGTGGCGGGCGGCCCAGGGTCGGCGTCCGGCGCGGCAGCGAGCACCAGCCGCGTGCCGGCGGCGGTGCCGGCGACCAGCACGGCGACGGTCAGCCCCCCGAACGCGGCCCGCTGCCGGGCCCGGCGGTCGGCGCGCCGGCGGACCCGGTCCGGGGCCGGGAGCACCCGCTCGTCGGTGTCGGCGGCGAGCGCCCGGTAGAGGCGGTTCAGGGCACGCGACATCGTTCACCTCCAGTTCCTCGGCGGCCACGCCGGGCAGCAGCTCGGCCAGCCGGGCCCGGCCCCGGGACAGCCAGGACTTCACGGTGCCGGTGGGAACACCGGCCTCCCGGGCGATCTCCTCCACCGACAGGTCGAGCAGGTAGTGCAGCGCGAGGGCCTGCCGGTGCCGGGCCGGCAGCTGTCGGAGCGCCCCGACCAGCAGCACGGTGTCCTCGCCCGGCGGCCCGACGTCGTCGGGCGGGCCGGTGCGGCTGGCCGCGAGACGCCAGCCCCGCAGCCGCCGCCAGCGGTCGGTGGCCAGCCGGTTGATCACCAGCCGCAGCCAGGCCTCGGGCGCGGGGTGGGCGGCCAGCTTCCCCCACTGCCGCCAGGCCCGGGCGTACGCCTCCTGGACGAGGTCCTGGGCTTCGCCGGCGTCGTCGGCCACCGCGCGGCCGTACCGGAGCGCCCGCCCGGACGTGCTGCGGTAGAAGTCGTCGAAGGTGTTCGAGTCGCGCATCGTGGCCCCCGCCTCCCTGTCACCCACCTGCTCTGATGACGGTGGAAGCGGGCACCGGGTTGCGGGTGTTCCGTCCGGTTCGCGACACGAGCCCGTGGTCCGGACCGCTACGGGTCACGGACCACGGGCTCGCGTGGTCGGCTCGGCGTCAGCCGTTCGGTGACGGCGACGACGAGGGCGAGGCCGGTGGCGACGCGGACGGGCTGCCGCTCGGGCTGGGGCCGGGCGACGGGTTGGCCGCCGCCTGGGCCTCCTGGAACGCGGCCATCGCCTCGTCCAGCGCCTTCAGCGCCCGCCCGTACCGCTCGAAGTCGCCGGACGCCTGCGCGGCCTTGACCTCGGCGATGGCGCTCTGCACCTTGCCGGCCGCCTCGGCCAGCTCGCCGGTGAGCACCGGCGGGGACGTGCCGCCGGTCGTCGGCGGTTTGTCGCCGGTGCTCGGCGGCGGGTTGCCGGTGGCCGCCCGCTTGCCCTGCTCGACGAGCTGCTTGATGCCGTCGCTCAGGTTGTTGGCGAGCACCACGTACGAGCCGCCGTCGCCGTAGGAGAGCAGCACCTTCTGCAGCAGCGGGTACGCGTCCTGGTTGCTGCTCTTCACGTAGACCGGCTCGACGTAGAGCATCCCGTCGGCGAAGGGCAGCGAGAGCAGGTTGCCGTACTGCACCTGGGCCTGGTTGGAGGAGAGCAGGTTGAGCTGCTGCCGGATGTCGCCGTTGTTGGTCATCTGCTGGTGCACCTGCGTCGGCCCGGAGATCCGGGTCTGGTCCGGCAGCTCCAGCACCTCCAGCTGGGGCCGGCCGTCGACGTACGACCCGGAGACCAGCGCGGCCAGGTTCTGCCGCCCGTTCGGGGTGACCGCCGCGGTGAGCTGGAAGCGCGGCGACTCCTGCCCCGGGAACTGGGTGAACAGGTAGTACGGCGGCTGCTTCTGCCCGCTGTCCGGCGCGTCCGGCACGTTCGGCACCTGCCAGAAGTCCTGGCCCGAGTAGAAGTCGCCCGGGTCGGTGACGTGGAACTTGGTGAGCAGGTTGCGCTGCACCTTGAACAGGTCGGCCGGGTACCGGAAGTGCTCGGCCAGCTCCGCCGGGATGTCGCCCTTGGGCAGCACGAGCTCGCCGCCGAACGCCTTGTTCCACGCCTTGAGCACCGGGTCGGTGTCGTCGAACGCGTAGAGCTTGACCGTGCCGTCGTACGCGTCGACGGTCGCCTTCACCGAGTTGCGGATGTAGTTGACGTTCTCCCGGGCCAGCTGGAAGGTGCCCCGCCCGGTCAGCTCGTCGGCCGTCTCGGCCTGCAGGTTGACCCGCTCGGCGTACGGGTAGGTCGCCGCGGTGGTGTAGCCGTCGATGATCCAGAGGACCCGGCCGTTCACCACCGCCGGGTACGGGTCTCCGTCCAGGGTGAGGAACGGCGCGACCTTCTCCACCCGGTCCCGCGGGTTACGCACGTAGAGCAGCTTCGAGTCGTCGTTGACCGCCTCGGAGAGCAGGAAGTTCGACTCCTGCTGCTTGATCGCGTAAAGCAGCCGCCGGGTGAACGAGCCGATCTCGACGCCGCCCGCGCCGGTGTAGGTGTAGTACTGCTCGCCACCGGTGGAGGTCGGCTTGTCGAACTCGACGTTGCGGTCGCCGGTCTGCCCGACGATCGCGTAGTCGTCCGATTCCATCCGCTCGCCGTAGTAGATCCGTGGCTGCTGGGCCGGGATCTGCTCGGTCTGCGAGGAGCACGCCTCCTGCGCCTTCTCGCCGAGGAAGCCGGAGACGAAGTACGGCTGGCCGCCGCAGACCACCTGGTTCGCCGGGGCGGCGACCAGGCCGTAGCCGTGGGTGTAGACGGTGTGCCGGTTGATCCAGTTGCTCTGCTGGTCGGTCAGCTCGCCGTAGTTGATCTCCCGGACCCCGACCACGTAGTCGGAGGTCTTGCCGGCGGTCGCGTACCGGTCGATGTCCAGCTTCGGGCCGAAGTCGTAGAAGCCGCGGACCTGCTGGAGCTGGGTGTACGTCTCGGAGACCAGCTGCGGGTCGAGCAGGCGGACGTTCTGCACCACGGACGTGTCGGTGGCCAGGCTGGCCGGCGGGACGAGGTTGCTCGCCGCGTACCCGGTGCTCTTCGTGCCGGTCAGACCGAACGCGGCCCTGGTCGCCTCGATGCTGCGCTCGATGTACGGCGCCTCCTTGTCCCGGGCGCTCGGCTTGACCTCGAAGGTCTGCACGGCCCACGGGTAGATGCCGCCGATCGCCACCGCCGAGACGCCGAGCAGGGCGAGCGCGATGCCGGGCCAGACCAGGTTCCGCATCCACGCGTTCGAGAACACGATGATCGCGATGGCCACCACCACGGCGATCCAGGCGAGGATCTCCTTCGCCGGGAGCAGCGCGTTGATGTCGGCGTAGCCGGCGCCGTAGAGCTTGGCGCCCTCGTTGTACTCCAGCAGCATCGCCCGCTGGTCCAGCACGTACGCGATGGCCTTGAGCACCACGAAGACCGCGACCAGCGAGCTGAGGTGGGCCCGGGCGGCGTTGGTCATCCGGTCGCCGACGCCCTGCAGCCGCACCCCGCCGAAGATGTAGTGCACGGCCAGCGCGCCGAGCAGCGCGAGCACCACGGCGGTGAAGCCGACGCCGAGCAGGTAGCGCCAGAACGGCAGCTGGAAGACGTAGAAGCCGACGTCGATGCCGAACTCCGGGTCCTTCACGCCGAAGCTGCCACCGTTGCGGAACAGCAGCCACTGGCTCCACCGGCTCTGCGCGGAGAGGCCGGCGAAGAGCCCGATGACCGCGGCGGCCAGGGCGATCCAGGTGCCCAGCCGGGGGCTCAGCAGCATCCGGTAGCGCTCCAGGGTGGCCTGCTCGGCGGAGTGCGGGCGCAGCTGCGGGCGCAGCCGGTAGGCCAGCCAGAGGTTGCCGGCGATGATCGCCGCCATGCCGAGCCCGATCACCAGGAACAGCAGCAGCCGGGTGGCGAGCACGCCGGTGAAGACCTGGGTGTAGCGGACCTCGTCGAACCAGAGCCAGTCGGTCCAGGCGTTGACCCCCCACCCGAGCAGGGTGAAGAACACGAACACCCCGATCAGGACCCCGATGGTGACGCGTCCGCGCCGGCTCATCCTCGGAAGGGGGCTGCTACGCATGACCACTGTTGGCTCCGCACGCTCGATGTGATCGGCTCCGACCAGGCACCAAGAGTACGGGGTGTTGCTGAACAGGTCGGGTCAAGGTCACGTCACGATCGTCCGGTGACCCCGCGCGAGGCCACTCAGCAGCGGGTCGGCTGCCCTCCCGCGCGCAGCTTCTCCAGCGCCGCCAACGCGTCGTCCAGCGTCGCCACCCGGAGCAGCGGCAGGTCGGGCTGCGGGTTCCGGACCGCCTCGGCGCAGTTGTCGGCGGGCACCAGGAAGACCTTCGCCCCGGCCTCCTTCGCGCCGACCAGCTTCTGCGCGATGCCGCCGATCGGGCCGACCCGGCCCTCGTCGTCGATGGTGCCGGTGCCGGCGATGACCTTCCCACCGGTCAGGTCGGCCGGCTCCAGTTTGTCGATGATGCCCAGCGCGAACATCAGCCCGGCGCTGGGGCCGCCGATGTCACCGAGGTCGATCTTGAGGGTGAACGGGTGCGGCTGCTGCTGGTCGATCTCGACGCCGATGCGCGGCCGGCCGTCCTGCTCGCGGCTGGTCACCGTGGCGGTGGCCGGCGCCCCGGCACGGGTGTAGCCGATCTTCAGCGTGGTGCCGGCCGGCTTGGCCCGGATCAGCTCGGTGAGCCGGGCCGCGCTGGTCACCGGCTGGTCGTCGATCGAGGTGATCACGTCGTTGGGCTTGAGCACGTCGACCGACGGGCCGCCCGCGGTGACCGTCTTCACCAGCACCCGGATCGGGTAGCCCAGTTCGCGCAGGGCCGCCGTCTCGGCGCTGGTCTGCGAGTTCTGGAAGTCCTCGGCGTTGCGCTGCTCGACCTCCTCCTGCGACTCCCCCGGCGGGTAGACCAGCTCGCGCGGCACCACCGCCTCGTCCTTCGAGAACCAGCCGGCCAGCGCCGACCGGAGCCGCACGGTGGGCTGCACGCCGACCGTGGTGAGCCGGAGCTGCCCGGCGGAGGTGGACGTCGACCGGCCGGTGACCTGGATGATCTCCTTGCCGTCCGCACTGCCGAGGGTGTTCACGGTCGGACCGGGACCGAGCACCACGTACGGGATGGGCACGCTCAGCACGCCGACGCTGAGCAGGGCGGTGAGCAGTGCACCGAGGAGTACGGTCACGCCGCGACGTCTCATGCGCCAGAGCGTACCGATCCGGCCCGGAACGTCCGGCGCGGTGACCGCCGGACTTCGCCCTCAGCGCAACGCCGACGCGCACGACCTGCGGCGCGGCCCGCGTACCGTAGACGTCGTGCCTGATATTCCGTTCGGCTTCGCGCTCCCGGGTGGGCAACCACCAGACCCCAACGATCCCGCGCAGATGCAGCAGTTCATGTCGCAGTTGCAGCACCTGCTCTCCGCGCCGGGCAGCGGGCCGGTCAACTGGGACCTCGCCCGGCAGGTGGCCGCCAGCCAGCTCGCCGCCGCCGGCGACCCGGCGGTCTCGCCGTTCGAACGCAACGCGGTGGAGGAGGCGCTGCGCATCGCCGACCTCTGGCTGGAGCCGGCCACCTCGTGGCCCTCCGGCATCCGGGCCTCGGTCGCCTGGAACCGCAACGAGTGGATCTACAAGACCCTCGACGTGTGGCGCAAGCTCTGCGACCCGGTGGCCAGCCGGATGGTCGGCGCCATGGGCGACCTGGTCCCGCCGGAGGCCCGGGCCCAGCTCGGCCCGATGCAGTCGATGGTCGCCACGCTGGGCGGCGCGCTCTTCGGCGGCCAGCTCGGCCAGGCGCTCGGCTCGCTCGCCGCCGAGGTGCTCTCCGCCGGTGACATCGGCCTGCCGCTCGGCCCGGCCGGCACCGCCGCGCTCATTCCGGCCAACATCCGGGCGTACGGCGAGGGCCTGGAGCTGCCCGAGGACGAGGTACGCCTCTACGTGGCCCTGCGCGAGGCCGCCCACCAGCGGCTCTTCCAGCACGTCCCGTGGCTGCGCGGGCACGTGCTCGCCGCGGTGGAGAACTACGCCGCCGGCATCCGGGTCAACCGGGAGGCGATCGAGGAGGCGATGGGCCGGGTCGACCCGACCGACCCGGAGTCGATGCAGGCGATCGCCCTGGAGGGCATCTTCACTCCCGAGGACACCCCGGCGCAGAAGGCGTCGCTGGCCCGGCTGGAGACGGTGCTCGCCCTGGTCGAGGGCTGGGTGTGCCACGTGGTCGACAGCGCCGCGGGCGACCGGCTGCCCAACGTGGTCCGCCTCGGCGAGGCGTTCCGCCGCCGCCGGGCCGCCGGCGGTCCGGCCGAGCAGACCTTCGCCGCCCTGGTCGGCCTGGAGCTGCGGCCGCGCCGGCTGCGCGAGGCGACGGTGCTGTGGTCGGCGCTCACCGAGCACCGCGGGATCGCCGGCCGGGACGCGGTCTGGGGCCACCCCGACCTGCTCCCCTCGGACGAGGACTTCGCCAACCCGGAGGCGTTCGCCGCGACCACCAGCGACCTGGACGAGGAGCTGGCGAACTTCGACTTCTCCGCGCCAGGCGCGCCGGAGGAACAGGCCCCGGGCGAGGGCGACGACAAGTCCTGACGCCGCACGTCGCCGGGGCCCGCACGAGTGCTCGTGCGGGCCCCGGCGACGTGCGACCCCACTCCCGCCGTGCTGCCCCCGACGCAACGGCCAGCGCCTGCCGTGCCCCCGCTCTGCTGCCCCCCGCCGCAACGGGGGTCGTCAGCCGGGCTGGCCGGAGAGGAGGGCGCGGGTGGCCTCCCAGCCCTCGAAGGCCGGGTCGAGGCTGGCCAGGTCGGCCGGGCCGCGCAGCCGGCGCCAGGCGGCGGTGACCGCGACGTCCCCGGGGCGCGGGGCGGCGGCACGCACCTCGGCCGGCGTGGCGGTGTCCAGGTCCAGGGCCGGCAACCACTCCGGCACGGGCAGCCGGGCGGCCACTCCGAGCAGCCCCGCCCCGCTCCCCTCCACCGGGGCCACGGCCACCGGGCGGCTCGACAGCGGCCGGAGCAACTTGCCGAGGGTGAGCCCCGGCACGTCGGGCGCGTCGGCGACCACCACGGCCGCCTGGTCGTATCCGGTCAGCGCGGCGAACACCGCGTCGACGGCGGGCTCCGCAACCTCGTGCACGGCCGTGCCGGGCCAGACCACCGCGTCGGCCAACCAGCGGTCCTCCGGCGTCACCGCCACGGCGGTCTCCACCTCGTTCAGCGTGGCCAGCAGGTCCACCACGTCCTCGGCGAGCGCGCTCCGCCACCGGGTCGGATCGATCCCCGGCGGCGTCCAGCCCACCGGCGCGAGCAACGCCACCACCACACGTCGGACCACCCGACGACCCTAACCCGCCGCCCACGCCCGCCCACGCCCTCACCATGCGGCGGCGCCGTCGGCGCGATTCCGCGTGCCGGCTTCCGCGACCGGCCGTCCACCGCCCTGCGCCACCCGTCGGTGGAACGCCATGGGTGTCTCAGGCGCCGCGAGACACACATGGCGTTCCACTCACCGTCGACCGCTGCGTCCGCCGCGGCCCGGGGTCGCGGGAGGGCGGGAGGTCAGTCGGCCAGGGGGACGCCGGAGGTGGCGGCCACGCCCTCCAGGTAGCCGCGGGCGCGCTCGGTCTTCGGGTAGCGGCCGACCAGGGCCCAGAACTGGGCGTTGTGGCTGGGCACGACGAGGTGCGCCAGCTCGTGCAGCAGCACGTAGTCGATCACCCAGTCGGGCATGTCCTGGATCCGGTGCGAGATCCGGATGGTGCGGTCGGCGGGGGTGCAGGAACCCCAGCGGCCGTTCTGGTTGGTCACCCAGCGGACGCTGGCCGGGACGGCGGCCAGCCCGTGCTCGGGCAGGTAGAGGTTGATCAGTCGGGTGGCCCGGGCCAGCAGCTCGGCGTCGGAGCGGGCGAGCCGGCCCTCGCGGGCGGCGAGCCGGGCCAGCATCCGGTCGACCCACTCGCTCTCCTCGGCCCGGGAGAACTGGTCGGGGATGAGCACCACGACGCGCTCCCCGTCGCGGTACGCGGACACCGTGCGCCGCCGGCGCTGGCTGCGCCGTACTTCGACGACGGGCTTCCGCGTCCCGGCCATCACTGGTCCGCGCAGCCTCGGATGACTGTCACGAGGGAAAGCTAATGCGTACTGACCAGGGGTCCGCAAGAGTCAACACGACGACACGCGTCCGGAAAATGGCGTTTGGTCGTCAGGAGTCCCGAAAAATTTCTTTGCGGCGGCAGTTGACCATCACCTGCCGGCCCCTGTCAACGTTAGGTGATCTACGGACGGACTGTCGCGTCGGGGCCGCCCGAAGGGGGATCTGAGGGGATTCACCCGGCGTGTCCCCGCCAAACTGACTTATCCGACGTACTCGGCATGCACACTCTCGTCGTCGACTTGCTCACAGAGTCGACGCACAGCTGACATGGAACCGCCCAGACCTGGGTAGGGTCCGCCAACCAGCGGTCACGTGAGTGACCGCGGAGAACCCCCCGGCGCCGGAGCCACCCGTGGCCCGCCGCAGGGAGACCCGCCGGAGGCGTCCGGCGGACGAGACGAGGAGGGCTACCGTGGCCGACCAGGCCCAGACCTACAACGGTTATTGCGTGAAGTGCAAGGAGAAGCGGGACTTCGAGGGACGCGTGGAGGTCTCGAAGACCGGCATGAACATGGCCAAGGGCAAGTGCCCGGTGTGCGGCACAACAGTGAACCGCATCCTGGGCAAGGCCAAGGTCTGACCCGTCCGGGTCGCACGGGGGAGGGGTGGCGGTAGCCGCCTCTCCCCCGTCGGGTACCCGACACCGGTTACCGGTGAGTTGTGGACAACCCCCGGTTTTCCTGTGGACAACGCTGGCCACGGCCCGGCGCACCTGTGGACAACGATCGACGGAGAGCGCGGACACGGTCACGATTCGTGGCGTGACCGACCCGATGCCTCTCGCCCGTCCGACACTGCTGCCCGGCCTCACCCGGCTCTGGCGGGACCGGCACACCCTCCAGCTCGGGGTGGAACCCGGCCGGGCCGTGCTGCTCGAGGTCACCAGCCCGGGCGCCGCCCGCCTGCTCGACCTGCTGGACGGCACCCGGAGCGAGCGGGCCGTGCTCACCGCCGCCACCGCCGCGCGGGTGCCCCCGGCCGAGGCCCGGGTGCTGCTCGACACGCTCCGGGCCGCCGGTCTCGTCGTACCCGCGCAGAGCCTGCTCCCCCGCGACCTCACCGGGCCGGTCCGGGCCCGGCTCACCGGGGAGGCCGACGCCCTGGCCCTGGCCGCGCCCGACCTGCCCGGCACGCCGGCACGGCTGCTGCGC
>NZ_MUYZ01000134.1:0-16623 GCF_003013775.1 Micromonospora sp. MH33 | reverse complement strand
CGGGCGCGGGCGGCTGCGTGCGGCGGCGGTGCGGCTGGCCGTGCGCAGGATCAGCACCGCCCCGGACCGGGGCCTCCTGCCGCCCCCGGTGGCGGACCTGCCGGACGCGACCAACCGGGGTGGCGTGCCGGGCGGCCCCGGCACGACGGGATAGGCGCCCCCGGGGTTCGATCACTGCGGAAGCCAGGCGGCCAGGCCCGCCGCCGTGGCGCCCAGCCCGGCGGCGGCGAGCAGGCGGTGCCGGGAAAGCCAGGCCTGTGGGCTGTGACTGTGGGAGCGGCCGGTGAACTCGCCCCGTGCGCCGTAGTCGTGCCCGCCTGGCCCGTCCAGCGGATGCCACAGGTTGTTCGGCCGGTCGTGGCCGGTGGGCCGGCCGGTCTGCTGCGAGTTGTAGCCGGTCCGGGCCAGGTAGCGGTCGAGCAGCCCGGGGGCGACGATCCAGCGGTGTTCAGCACGCTGCTGGGCGGCGCGGGCCGGTTCCTGGTCACCCGGCCGGCGGGGCGTTACGTGTGGGGCGGGCACAACGAGCCGAGGTCCCTGATCTGGCAGAGTCGGTGGGTCACCGCGGCGAACAGGAACAGCGCCGGCGCGGGCAGCCGCAGGTGGTCGACCAGGCGGTTGGACAGCGGGGCGAGAACCGCCACCGCACGCAGCACTGCCACGTAGAGCGCGAACTCCGTCAACGGCGACGGATGTCAGCGTCGGAGGTGAGCTGACCGTTTCCCCAGCAGCTCGGACGACGGAGTGAGCAACCGGTGCACCGACTCCCCACCTTGCTGAATGGAGGGGCGGCGCTCTATCTCCCGGCGGGCGTCGCCGTGTCCGCACACGTCTTCCGCCGGCTACGGCCCTCCACGCTCGTCGCCGCGGTGTCCGTCTACACACTGACACTGCCGTCGCCCCTGATCGGACCGCTTGTCACGCTGACCGTTCTGGTCACGGTGTGCTGCGCCTTGGCCCTGATTCAACTACTGACCGGACGGCCCCTCCACGGCGGATCAAGGAGAAAGCCCGCGCGGAAGAGCAGGTGGCCGAGGAGGCGGTGAGGGGCTGGCGCGCCGCACGTCTGTGATCCCGTTCGCGGCACCCGATTGGGCCCTGGGGCCAGGCACTGGAGAGAACGACCGAGGCACGCGGCCGCGCAGCCTACCTCGGTCCTGAAGCACGGTCGCGTTGCGCCAGCACCGTGTACTTCGGATCCGCGGCGGAGGCAGTTCCCGCGTAGAAGTAGCCGAACTTGGTCAGTGCGGACTCGGCGACCAATGCCACTCCCCCGAGCACGTCCAGCGCCCGGCTCCGCCGTACCGCCGATACCGTCAGCAGCGCGATCCCCGCCCGCGCGCACCAGTGGGAGGCGCGGAGCAGCCGGCCCGGCCGTCCCTCGCTCAGCGGCTCGGCCACCATGCCGAGCCGGCGGTGGACGGCCCGGTCGACGAACTGCGCCGCGACCGAACCGGCAATACCCGCCAACCGGGCCGGCGCAGCCTCACCGACCGGGGAGGCCGCGGCCACCAGGCCACCGGCCGCCGCCAGCGCGCTCGCCCCGAACAGGTACGGCAGCTCCCGGTACGCGCCGTGCCATACCGGTACGGCCGTGTCAGCGATCAGCGTGCCCGTATACGTGGTCACCGCCGGGGCGACGGCGGTAGCGGCCAATCCACACGGGCGGGCGAGGTGCCCGACGAGCTCCGCCCAACCGCGCGGCAGTACAGCCGACACCTCGTCCAACGCCGCGACCGCCACCAGCGGGGTGAACCCGCAGAGCAGCCACGTGCCGATCGACATCGGCGAGGTCGGCTTGACGACACGCAGCATGTGCACGAAACGCTCCGGTCTGCCGAGGTCTCGGATCAGCACGGCGAGCGACAACCCCGTGGCACCGGCCGAGATGAGCCGGCCGGCGTGCCGCATGCCCGGCCGCCCGGTCAGGTCCGCGCCGGCGGCCAGCAGGGCAGCGCCCCCGGCGACACCGCCGAGAAGGAGGTAGCCAGCGATGTTGTGTGCCTTCCACACGGGCGGCTTGATGACCGCCCGCCCGTAGTACGACCGGAACTCGGCGGGAGGCACGACCTCCCCGCCGCGGCCCGGGCGTCGGCCGCCGCGCGAGCCGATCAGGGCGTCCCGTCCGGGCGCGACGTGGTGCAGTCCGTCCCGGCGTACGTCGCTGCCGGACCGCTGCCCGGCGTTCACCGGCGGGCTCCTGTGAACGCAGCGAGCACGGTGACGGCCACGCCGACCGCCGCGATCGCGGTGTGCCGCCACATGGCGGGCAGGTCCCGGGTCGTCACGACCGGGTCCGGTGGGAAGCCGTAGACCTCGGGCTCGTCGAGCAGCAGGAAGAACGCGCCGGTGCCGCCGACGCCGTCTTCCGGGTCGTCGCCGTACAGCCGGGCCTCGACCATTCCGGCCTCGTGCAGCCGCTCCACCCGGTGCGCCGCGCGCTCACGCAGTTCGTCCAGGGGACCGAACTGGATGGACTCGGTGGGGCACGCCTTGGCGCACGCCGGTTCCTGGCCCACCGAGAGCCGGTCGTAGCAGAGGGTGCACTTCCACACCCGGCCGTCGTCCTTGCGCTGGTCGATGACCCCGTACGGGCAGGCCGGTACGCAGTAGCCGCACCCGTTGCAGATGTCCTCCTGCACCACCACCGTACCGAACTCGGTGCGGAACAGGCTGCCTGTGGGGCAGACGTCCAGGCAGGCGGCGTGCGTGCAGTGCTTGCACACGTCGCTGGCCATCAGCCAGCGCAGCTCGGTGCGCCCGTCCGCGGTGACCGGCTGTGCGGGGCCACCGTCCGGGCTCGGCCCGAGCTGTGTCGCGCCGGTGTCGGAACCGAGCCGGGCGCCGTGCTGCTCGCCGAGTCCGGCCTCGACCACCTGCGCGCTGCGGGTGGTCGCGGAGGGCCCGGTCGGCATGAGGGCGACGGCGTTGTTCTGCCGGCCCAGCGGGCGGTCCTGCTCGATGAAGGCGACATGCCGCCAGGTGTCGGCGCCCAGCATCCCGGTGTTGTCGTACGACATGCCGAGCAGGGAAAATCCGTCGTCCGGTATCGCGTTCCACTCCTTGCAGGCCACCTCGCACGCCTTGCACCCGATGCATACCGACGTGTCGGTGAAGAACCCCATCCGTGGTGTTGGCTGCGGGTGTCCCGGGGCCGGGTCGATGCCGTCGTCCAGCAGGTTGTCGGTCATGCGGGTTCGCCGTGCCTTTCCGTGCTGCGGTGCGCGGTGCCGGTCACGGCGCTGATCCCCGCACGCCGGAGGTACTCCTCGACGAGCCGGCGCCGGTCCACGCCCCGGGGTCGGCGGCCGGGGCGGATGTCGCAGGTGAGGGCCTTGACCTCCTGGATGTGCACGTCCGGGTCGAGGGCCATGTGGGTGAGGTCGTTGGCGGAGTCGCCGGTGGTGATGCCGTTGCGCCCCCAGTGGTAGGGCAGGCCGACCTGGTGGACGATCTGGTCGTGCACCCGTACCGGCAGCATCCGGTCGGTGACCAGGACCCGGGCCTCGACGGCGCTTCGCGCGGTGACGATGGTCGCCCAGCCGAGGTGCTCCAGCCCGGCCGCGGCGGCCAACTCCGGTGACACCTCGCAGAACAGCTCCGGTTGCAGTTCGGACAGGTACGGCAGCCACCGGCTCATGCCGCCGGCCGTGTGGTGCTCGGTGAGCCGGTAGGTGGTCAGCACGTACGGGAACACGTCGCTGCCGGGGTCGTGCCCGCTGGGTTGGTACGGGTCGAGGTCCCGCCGCCGGCTCAGCTGCCGCGCCGGGTTCTGCTGCTGGCCGTAGAGCAGGTTCGGCACCGGCGACTCCTGCGGCTCGTAGTGCGTGGGCAGCGGTCCGTCGGACAGTCCGGCGGGCACGTAGAGCCAGCCCTTCCCGTCGGCCTGCATGATGAACGGGTCGACGCCGGACAGGGCGTCCTGCCGGGTCGCGCCCTCGGCCGGCCGGTAGTCCGGCGGCTTCGTCGGTTGGAAGTCCGGTACGTCGTGACCGGTCCACTTGCCGTGCTGCGCGTCCCACCACACGTACGCCTTGCGCTCGCTCCACGGCCGCCCCTCGGGGTCGGCCGAAGCGCGGTTGTAGAGCAGTCGGCGGTTCGCCGGCCAGGCCCAGCCCCACTCGGGTGCCACCCAGTTCTGTTCGGTGTGGGGCTTACGGCGGGCAGTCTGGTTCACTCCGTCGGCGTACGAACCGCAGTAGATCCAGCAGCCACAGGCGGTGGAGCCGTCGTCGGACAGTTGCTCGTACGTCGACAGGCAGGAACCGTCCGCCCGGCGGCCGTTGATCTCCTGCAGCACCTCCTCGGCGCTCGGCTCCTGCTGCGGTCCGGACGTGGCGTAGTTCCAGGTCAGGTCGAGGATCGGGCGATCTCGCTCCGCGGTCGAGCCGGCCAGCTTCGCCCGGATCCGACGGCCGAGGTGGTACCAGAACCACAGATCGCTGCGCGCATCGCCGGGCGGCTCCACCGCCTTGTGGTGCCACTGCAGCATCCGTTGGGTGTTGGTGAAGCTGCCGTCCTTCTCGGTGTGCGTGGCCGCCGGCAGGAAGAACACCTCCGTCCCGATGTCTTCCGTCCGCAACTCGCCGGACTCGATCTCCGGGCCGTCCTTCCACCAGGTCGCGCTCTCGATCAGCGAGAAATCCCGGACCACCAGCCACTCGAGGTTCGCCATGCCGAGCCGTTGCGCCCGGCCGTTCGCCGATCCGACAGCCGGGTTCTGCCCGTTGAGGAAGTAGCCCTTGCAGGTGCCCTCGAGTTGCGCCTGCACCGTCTTGTACGTGCTGTGATCGCCGGTGATGCGCGGCAGGTAGTCGAAGCAGAAGTCGTTGTCCGCGGTGGCCGCGTCGCCCCAGTACGCCTTGAGCAGGCTGACCGCGTAGGCGCGCATGTTGCCCCAGTAGCCGGTGTCGGAGGAGTCGTCAGCGACGTACTCGTCCAGGCTGCCGTGCGTGTCCGGGTGCGGCATCGGCAGGTAACCCGGCAGCAGGTTGTAGAGCGTGGGGATGTCGGTGCTGCCCTGGATGCTGGCGTGACCGCGCAGGGCGAGGATCCCGCCGCCGGGCCGGCCGATGTTGCCCAGGAGCAGTTGCAGCACCGCGGCGGCCCGGATGTACTGCACGCCGACGGTGTGCTGGGTCCAGCCCACGGCGTACGCCCACGCCGTGGTCCGGTCGCGGTTGGAGTTGTCGGTCACCGCGCGGGCCACTTGCCGGAAGAGCTCCTCGGGAATGCCGCAGATCTTCGCCACCGTCTCCGGCGTGTAGCGGCGGTAGTGCCGCTTGAGCAGCTGGAACACACAGCGGGGGTGCTCCAGCGTCTCGTCCCGACGAAGGTTGTGCAGATCCTCCAACGACGCGCCGTGGCTGCCGTGCTCGTGGCCCCGTTCGGTCGCGTGCCGCTGGTACGACCGCTGTTCGCCGGCCTCCCGCGCGTCCTGCTTCGTGCCCTGCTCCCGCTTACCGGCCGCGCTGGCCACCCGGACACCCTCGTACTGCCAGCTGTCGGTGGAGTAGCTCGCACTGTCGTCCCGCCAGCCGGAGAAGATCCCGTCGAGGTCCTCGGTGTCCTGGAACTCCTCGTTGATGATCGTCGCCGCGTTGGTGTAGTTCACCACGTACTCGCGGAACTCCAGACCGTTGCCGAGCACGTAGTTGATCAGGCCGCCGAGCAGCGCGATGTCGGCGCCGGCCCGGATCGGCACGTGCAGGTCCGCCAACGCCCCGGTCCGGGTCAGCCGAGGGTCGATGTGGATGAGGGTGGCGCCGCGCGCCTTCGCCTCCATGGCCCATTGGAAGCCCACGGGATGGCACTCGGCCATGTTCGAGCCCTGCAGCACAATGCAGTCGGAGTTCTGCAGGTCCTGCTGGAACGTGGTGGCGCCGCCGCGACCGAACGAGGTTCCCAGACCGGGAACGGTGGAGGAGTGTCAAATACGGGCCTGATTCTCGATCTGCACCGCACCGAGCGCAGTGCCCAGCTTCTTGATCAGGTAGTTCTCCTCGTTGTCGAGCGTCGCGCCGCCCAGCGCCGCGAGGCCCATCGTGCGGCGCAGTCGCCGGCCCTGATCGTCACGGTCGGTCCAGGTCCGCGCCCGGGTCGCGATGACCCGCTCGGCGATCATGTCCATCGCCGTGTCGAGGTCGACGTCCTCCCACTCGGTCCCATGCGGTCTGCGATAGCGCACCCGCGTCTGCCGCAGCGGGTTGGTGACGAGCTGCTTGGTAGCAGCGCCCTTCGGGCAGAGCCGGCCTCGGCTCACCGGCGACGCAGGGTCCCCCTCGATCTGGACGACCTGCCCATCCTGGACGTAGACCAGTTGCCCGCAGCCGACCGCGCAGTAGGGGCAGACGCTGGCGACAACGCGGTCGGCGGTGGCGATCCGCGGTGTCAGCGCGTCGGTGTGCGGGGACCGCACGGCGGCCGCCCGGCCGAGCCGGTCACCTCGGCCCATCGCGGCGAGGGCCTGGCGCAGCACGGGCCACGGCAGGAAGGTCTCCCGAAGTCCCATTGCATCCCCCGACGCCGTGTCCATCTGCTCCTTGTCTACAGGCCAGGCCGGCCTTCGCGCCGGGGCTTGCGGGAATCCGGCGCGCGGGTGCCCTGGGTGTCGCCGGACCCTGGTGCCGCCGATGCCGGAGTTGCCGGCCAAGCGAAGCGGCCCGAGTAGGCTCCGACAGGGTGACCGGTGATCTCCGGCGGCAGAGCCGGGAGGACGACGCCCGGCTGAACGGTCTCGCCCGGCGGCTGGACAAGCCGATGGGCATCCTCGGGCTGATCTTCCTGCTCCTCGTACTCGCGCAGGCGTTCGTCCACGACGAGCCGCTCAGCACCGTGCTCACGGTGACCAGCTGGGTCCTGTGGGCGGTCTTTGTCGTCGAGTTCGCGCTCCGCGCCTGGCTCGCCCGGCACTGTGCCGGCGAGTTCTGGAAGCACCACTGGTGGCAGCTGATCTTCCTGGCGGTGCCGTTCCTGCGCTTCCTCCGGGCGGCGAGCGCGTTGCGGGCGGCCCGGGGCGGTGGGGTCGTCGCCGCCGCCGTACGGGGTTCCCGATCGGCGGGGCGACTGCTCACCGACCGGCTGGTCTGGCTGGCCGTGGTGACCGGGACCGTCATCCTCGCCGCGGGGCAACTGCTCGTGGTCACCGGGTCCTACCGGAGCTTCGGCCGGGCGCTGCACGACGCCGCCTTCGCCACCATCACCGGTGAGCCGCTACGGGCGGACGACGCCTTCGCCCAACTTCTGGAGCTGATCCTGGCGGCGTACTCGGTGGCGGTGTTCGGCACCCTCGCCGGTGCGGTCGGTGCCTTCTTCCTCAGCCGGGAACGTGCGGAGGACGAGCGCCAGCAGCCCGACGAGTGACCGCCGCCGGGTGGAGCCCGGTTCACGGTGCTGACGGCGCTGCGGCGGCCGTGCTCGCGACACGTGGGATGCTATGGGGGCCCTGCTCGTCGGCCCGCCCCTGTGGTTGCAGTCCGCAGCCGCAACGCGTGGCGGGCGACCTCCTCCGGCGGCAGGTCGAGGCACTCCAGCTCGTACGGGCAGCTCAGCTGCCGGCACGGCGAGCAGACGGTGGGTATCCGGAGCACGGCGGACCGGAAGAACCGCGGCGCGTACTCGGGCACCCGCTCGGTGCCGCCGAAGAGCACCACGACCGGTCGGCCAAGCGCGTCGGCCAAGTGGGTCCCGCCGCTGTTGTTGCAGACCACCACGTCGGCGTCGGCGACGGCGGCAGCCAGGGCCGGAACATCGAACCCGGCGGCCGCCACGGCGTCCGGGCTGCCGGCCGCCACCTCGTCGAGCAGTGGGGCCTCCCGGGCCGGACCGGCCACCACCACCCGGGCTCCCTCCTGGGCAAGCAGTGCCACCACGGTCCGGAACCGGTCCGCCGGATAGCGGCGGGAGGGACAGGAGGCCCCGGGCGCAGCAGCACGTAAGGTTCTCCGACCGCGACCCCGGCCGCGGCCAGCATCCGGCGGGCCACCTGCCGCGCGGCCGGCGGGATCCGTAGGCGCAGACTCGTCTCCATCGGTGGCACGCCCACTCGGCGCAACACGTGCAACGCCCGGTCTGCCTGGTGCAGCCCGTCCGGGGGTGCCGGCACCCAGTGGGTCAGCCCGGCCCCGCCGAACTCGGCGGACGTGCCGACCCGGACCGGCACACCCGCGAGCCGGCACAGGTAGCCGGCCGGCCAGGGAGACTGTGAGGCCGAGGTCAGGATGATCGCGGCGTCGTAGCGGCCGTCCGCGATGCGCCGAACCAGTGCCAGGTCGTCGTCAGCGGGGATTGCCGCCGGGTCGATCTGCTGCCAGGAGACCGAGGCGAGCAGCACCGCGTCCACCTCGGGCAGCAGGGGCGCCGCGGCCGCGCCGGCCGGGGCGGCGAGCAGGTCCAGCCGGGCGCGGGGCGCGGCCCGGCGCAGGGCGCGCAGGGCAGGCCCGCACAGCACCACGTCACCGAGATTGTCGGGCCGGACCACCAGGAGACGTTCCTGCTGGCCCCAGTCGACGGCCGCTCCGGCCAGCGTGGCGGGGTGGTCCCATGCCGTCACCCCGCGGCCGTACCCCTCGGCTCTGTGGGCAAACGTTTCGCCTCGTGGGGCAGGGGGAACCCGGCCCCGGTGCGACAAGCAGGCATGACATGACGGGCGGCCGACGCCTGCGGGTCAGCATGGTGCACGGTCCGGGCGCGCCGGAGCGGGACGGCGTCAGCGACTATGTCGCCCGGCTCTGCGCCGCGCTGTCCGAGGTGGGAGTGGACGTCGATCCGGTGCCGGTGCGTCCGTCCGCGCGCGGACGGTGGCTGGCCGCCACCATGGCCGCAGCCGCCGAGGTAAGGCGGCTGCGGCCGGACGTCGCGCACGTGCAGTTCTCGCCGTCGGCGTACCGATTCTGCCCGTTCCCCGGGCTCCTGCCGGCCCTGCTGCCGACCGGTCTGCCGCTGGTCACCACCGTCCACGAGTACGGTGACTGGGCGGTACCCGGCTGGGTGCCTGACGGGGCGTGGCGTCCGGTGGAGGCGGTGCGCGCCTGGGACCGGGAGACCGGCCGGCTCATTCCCGCCAGTAGCGCGCTGATCGTCACCAACCCGCACCACGCGTGGCTGGTGAACCGGCGCACCGGCCGCCGGCCCGTGGAGATACCGCTTGCGCCGAACGTGACTGACCACGGCGGGCAGATGGGTGCCCGGCAACGGGTCCGCCGCCGGCTCGGCCTGGCCGCGGACGCGTTCCTGCTGGTGTTCTTCGGCTTCGTGCATCCGGTCAAGGGCCTCCGGTACGTGCTGGAGGCGCTGCCCGCACTTCGGTCGGAACGGCCGGATCTGCATCTGGCGGTGGTGGGGGGCTTCACCTCGCAGGCGCTGCCGGAGGCGCAGGCGCGGGCGTTCCGCGCCGAATTGGAGTCCCTGGCCGTGGCGTACGAGGTCCGAGAGGCTGTCACCTTCACCGGCCACGTCCCCGCCGCGGATGCCTCCGAGCTGCTGCACGCCGCCGACGCGGCCGTCCTGCCGTTCACCGCCGGGGTCACCCGCAAGAGCGGCGCGCTGCTGGCCGCTCTGGCCCATGGCGTTCCCACCGCGGTCAGCGTGCCCGACGATCCGGACCCGGCGCTGCGGGACGGGGAGACGGTGGCGGTGATCGCCCGCCGCCGGGACGCCGGGGCGGTCGTCGCCTCGCTGCGCCCGTTGCTGCACGACGTGGCGCTGCGTCGACGGCTCGGCAGCGGTGGCCGAGATGTGGTCGCCGACTGCTCGTGGCCGCGAGTCGCGGCCCGGCACCACCGTCTCTATGAGCTGGTGTGCGCTCGACGTGGCCGCTGACCACTACGCCGACATCCTGGTGGTGGACCTGCTCGGCGGCATCGGGGACCTGGTGATGATCCTGCCTGCGATCCACGGCCTGGCCCGCCGGAATCCCGGAGCGGTGCTGCGGGTGGTCAGCCACGAGCCGGGCGTGGACCTGCTGCGCGAGGATCCGGCGGTGGCAGGGGTGCACGTGGCTGGTCCGCACGCTGGTGACGCCCGGGCCGCGGTCGTCGAGGCGGTCACCGTCCGAGCACCCGACCTGGCTGTCACCACCACCCGCTACGACGGCATACCGGAACTGCTCGCCACCACCGGGGCCCGGTGTGTCACCGACCTGTGGCGTCGCCCGCCGTCCGACGAGCTGGTGGCCACCCGGTATCTGCGGATCCTGCACGCCGAAGGGCTGCTCGACGCGGACGCGCTGCACACCGCCCCGCAGGTACGGTTGCGACCCGCCGAACGTGCCGCCGGGGAGGAGACCCTCGCCGGTCTCCTCCCGCTGGTCGACCTGCCGCCCGTGGTCCTCGTTCCCGACGCCGGCATGGCGGTGAAACGCTGGCCGGAGCTCTCCTGGCTACGCCTGGTCGAGACCCTGGCCGGCTACGGGCACCCGGTGCTGAGCGTGACCCCCATGCCCCCCGTACGGTCGTTGCCGGCCGGAGATCTGCGGCACCTCGCCGCCGTTTTCGCCGCGGTGGCCCGTCGTGGCGGCGTGGTGGTCGGCGGGGACACCGGGCCGGTTCGGCTGGCGTCCGCCGCGGGAGCCCGCACCGTGGCCCTGTTCGGCCCCACCCTGGCCACCCGCTACGGCTTGGGCGTGCCCACCGGCGTGGAATTGCAGGGGGTACCGGCCTGTTCGCACCGGCGGCCGACGGCCATCACGGAGCAGGTCTGCTGGTGGGACGCGCACTGCCCGGTGGCCGCTGAGGGACCGGCCTGCATGATCGGCATCGATCCGGCGGAGGTAGCGGAGCGGGTGTTCGCCCTGATCGGGCGATGAGCGCCGCTCAGTCCTGCGGGGGCAGCGGTTCGTCCGGCACGGGCGACGGCTTCCGGGTCCCGGTCTCCCAGGTCGCACGGTCCGCCTCTGGCACCCGTCCAGCGGGCCCACCGGTGGGCCGCTCTGGGTGGACGCCGCCGCGCGGCAGGTCGGAGCGGCGCTCGTTCTCCTCGACCGAGGCGTGCTGGGCGCGGTCCTCAGCCATGTCTGCCTCCTGTCGATCGGTCCTCTCCGGGTACCCCCAGAGTCTGCGTCGACACAGTTTCCGTCCGGGTCGGTCGCGTTGCCTGCCCCCGCCGGCCGGGTAATCGCCCGGCGACCCCGTCCACGAGGCCCAGAAGGGGAGACGAAGAGATGGACTATCGACAGTCCGACGTCGAAGTCGTCTACCGGCGCGGTGACTGGCACAGCTGGGGCGACATCGTCCACTGGCTGGAACGCGGACTCAGCCGTGACCAGCAGGCGGACAACGAGCTCAGCGAGGCCGAGTCGCGGCAGTTGCTGGACGACTTCCGCAAGCTCGACCAGCAGGGCACCGAATTCATCGATGATCCCGGCCGCGCGTACCGGCAGCTGCAGTCGATCCACTGATCCGAGGAGGAACAATGGCACGCGATCTTGCCGAGATGACCACCGGCCAGCTGCGTGAGCAGGCGGAGCGGGCCGGTGTCCGGAACACCGACCAGATGAACAAGGACGACATGATCCGGGCGCTGGGCGGCACCGCGAACGCCAAGCAGGGCGGTGGCCACCGGCAGAAGGACCCCCGTCCGCAGGGGGTGAACCCGCAGGACTATAAGGACGTTCCGGGCAACCAGACCTGACCGGGCGACACGCGTCCCTGGTTTCTCCGGGGTCCGGCGCCGGTGCGGTCCGTTCGCACCGGCGTCCCCTCGTCCACCGGTTTCTGCGGGGGTCGACCGCGGTTGGTGGGTGGGGCCTCACCAGGCCAGCAGCTAGGCAGTCCCTTGGTGTCCGCCTCCCGGCCGAGGCGAAGTGGTGGCGGAACTGGGCGGCAGGTACACGCCGGAGGGTGAAGGCTCCGCTGAGCGGTGGGAGGCTTGCGGCGACCGCTGCTCGATGCCGTCGCCGTCACCGTCACCTCCACGCGGTCTTCCTGTGGCAGCGACGGATTGCCCGCCGACGCACCCGCGTCTGACCGGTCCGGTGGTCCTACCGTCCCGCTCGGCTTCGCCCCGACCACCCGCCTCGCCGGGCTGGGCTCGTAGCACAACCATTAGGCGCTTCGCACGACGCGCATGTGCACGCCATCAAGATGGGTTGGCTGCAGGCGAGATCTTCAAAAACCACAGCAGGGGGTGGCGCACCTACTGCAGGATCAAGGGAGGGCACGAGCGCACCCCGGGAGGCACGATGCTAGGGCTCGCCACCCGCCGCAGCAGCCTCAATGTCGCCCAGACCGTTGCAGCGATCCAAGCTGAGCTCGACCGTCGGGGCATCCCGGTGGCCGTCGTGGTCGACCACTCCGCCGCGGCCCGAAAGGCCGGACTGGAACTGCCCGCCACTCAGGTCGTTATCTTCGGCGATCCGAAAGCTGGGACCCCGCTGATGCAGGCGGCGCCCGAAATCGCGCTGGAGCTGCCACTGCGAGTCATGGTGCGCGACGATGGCGGTCCTGGTGCTCTCATCACCTGGCCTGATCCCACCTACCTAGCACAGCGGTATTCCCTTCCCTCGCAGGAGCTCTCCGCCCTCAAAGCGCCAGCGGGCATCGTCGCCGCTGCGCTTGAGCACCGATAACGACATGAGAGCCGGTCGTCGAGCCCTGCCCATACCGCGCGCACTCACGGACCCGCCGTCGGTGAATGGCGCCGCCTGAGCTGCCGGTTCGCTGTTATCAGGGACGTTCCCAGATGTCGTGGGCCAACAAGGGGCTGAAGCCGCGCCATCAGACCGTCGCAGTTACGGTCGGCGCCGCCTCACCCCTCGGTTGTGCGTCCGGACTGGGCTTACGTCCGTTGCTGAGCCGTACCCCGTCGAAGTGCACCTCGATCGGCTCGGCGTAACGGCATCCGTTGATCGGGTCATGCCGTAGGAACCCGGCCGGTGCCACCCGAACCCTCACGTCGTAGGGCCCTTCCCCCCGGCACCCGGGCGTTGGCGCCGTAATGGTGCAGGAACGGGTGCCAGAGGAAGGGCAGTTCGGTGTCGAGTACCCGGCGGCCACTCTGGCTCAGTTGGAGGGACACCGACAGGCCCGGGACGAACCGGCCGTCACCGGCGTCCGCCACCGCCACCTGGAGGTGCACGTTCGCGTCCTCGGCGGCCTCGCGCCACACCAGATGGTCGCCATCGAGGGCGTATATACCCTCGGCCTCCTCGTTGACAAAGGCGATCAGGAAATCGCCGCTGCAGGCGGTGTTCGCCCCGTCCTCCTCGGCCATCGCCCGGATCGCCCGTCCATACGCGTCGCCTTGGGCCCGGGCGACTTGAAGCTGCTGGGCGGTGGCCTCGTTGCTCGGCCGCATCGGGGGACCGTTGTGCGGTGTCATGTCTGCTCCTGTCCAGGAAGGTCGATAAAGGGACTGCGGCGACCGCCGGGAGCGGTCACCACAGCCGAGGGCCTCATTACGGACGTACCTGTGCCGGTCAGCTCTGGTTGCCCGGCACGTTCTTCCACTGCTGCGGGCGAGTGCCGCTGGGCTGCGGTGAGTCACCCTTGCCTCCGCCGCGTCCAGGTTGCCCGGATCCGCCGCCACGGCTCATCGCCTGAATCATCTCGTCCTTGTTCATCTGATCGACGTTGTCGATTCCGGCCTTGCGCGCCTGCTTGGCTACTTCGCCGGTCTTCATCTGGTTGAGGTCCTGGTGTGCCATGAGAATCTCCTCGTCGTCTCGTTCCCGGCCCTCAGCCCCCGCCTACCCTGATCGTCCGAGCGGATACGCGAGCCGCGACGACGATTCGGCGGCCATCGCAGGCAGGTGAAGCACTCCAGCGGGGTTTGTACAGGAAGGCAGGACCCGTGCGAAACGACCCGACACCGCCACGATGAGGATCGACAACTACGGGGGCGGTAGTCGTCGTTTCCACGACCGGGTGCTGAACCGGCTGGTGCAGGTCCCGGGCGCCCTGGCGGGCCGATGCCAATCTGGTCGGAGGGGCGATCAACGGCGGCACGACGAAGATCTACCAGGAGCTTGTCTTCCGGCCGCTGCCCGGGCTGGCCCGGGCGGAGACGCCGGTCCGGGGTCAATACCTCCTGGCCGGTGCCGGCGCGCGCCCGGGCGGCGGGGTACGCGGCGGTCCGGGGGCAGCCACGGCGACGGCCGGGCTGCCGCATCGCGGCGGGGGCGGGCGGCTGAGGGCAGGGATGGTGCGCCTTGCCGTGCATCGCCTCAGTACGGCACCCGACCGGGGCATCTTGCCGCCGTCCGTGGCGGATCTGCCCGAGGCGAGCGACCGTGGCGGTGCCCCGGAGCCCCAGAACGACCGGAGTATGGGACGTCACTTGTGCTGACCGCATCCCGGGTTCCGGTTTCAGTTCCGGCGCCAGACCGCCACGCCCGCTACCGTGCCCGCCAGCCCGATGGCGGCCACCATGCGGTGGCGGGACAGCCACGCCTGCGGGCTGCGGCTGTGTGAGCGGCCCGTGAAGCTGCCGCGCGCTCCGTAGTCATGTCCGCCCGGCCCGTCGAGGGGGTGCCAGAGGTTGTTGGGCCGATCGTGGTCGGCGGGGCGGCCGGTCTGCTGCGACCGGTAACCGGTCCGAGCCAGGTAGCGGTCGAGCAGGCCGGGCGCGATCCGGTTCCCGAGGATGGTGAGCACCGTGGAGGTGCCGACCCAGTACTCCCGTCGTTGCGGCCGGTCTGCGGCGCCGACGATCGCCCGGGCAGCGACCTCCGGCTCGTATATCGGCGGCACCGGTTCCGCGTGGTGCGGAAGCCGGGACAGCAGCCAGTCGAACTGCGGCGTGTTCACCGCCGGGAGGTGGACCATCGTCACCCGCACCTGGCTTCGCTGGTGCATCAGCTCACAGCGCAGCGACTCGGTGAACCCGACGATGGCGTGCTTGGCTCCGCAGTAGGCCGCCTGCAGTGGGATGCCGCGGTACGCCAGCGCCGATCCGACCTGCACGATGGTGCCGCGGTTGCGGGGGGTCATGTATGACAAGGCCGCCCGGGTGCCGTGCACGTATCCGAGGTAGGTGACCTCCATGGCGCGTCGGAACTCCTCTGGGCGGGTGTCTTGGAATGGCGCGAAGACGGAGCTGAACGCGTCGTTGATCCAGAGATCGATCGGCCCCAGTTCGGCCTCGATCCGCCGGCCGGCCGCGACAACGTGCTCGTAGTCGGCCATGTCGACCTCGATCGGCAGGGGCCGGCCGCCGGCGGCACGTACTTCCTCGGCGGCGGCCGCCAGGCCCACTTCTCCGCGGGCCAGCAGGGCGATGGCAATCCCCCGCCGGGCAAGCAGCCGGGCCGTCGCCCGGCCGACCCCTGCGCTCGCCCCGGTGACCACCGCCACCTTGGTGTCGCGTTCCCGCCCCATGTCGCCTCCCTCGCTTCGTGCCCTCTGCGGCTCTACCCGTCCCCCGGTCTCCCAGTCGCCGTGGACGCGTCCAATCGCCGTCGGGTGGGCCGAGCGCGCGGGGTGGGGCGGGAGCGATGCGATCGGCTTAGTGGCGTGCCGTGGCCGGGGCCGGGTATCCCGGGCGTTACGGAGGCCGAAGATCCGAGAGGCGGCAGCGATGGCCGACCAGGACGTCATGGGCGACCCGACCACCCAATACCCCAAGTCCGGCCCCGGGTTCGCGCAGCAGCGGCATGGTCCGGGCCTGGAACTGCGGATGGGATCGCGGCCCGACGCGGGTGAGGACAGCTACCGGGGAACCGGACGCCTCACCGGTCGAAAGGCCGTGGTGACTGGCGCGGACACCGGCATCAGCCGGGCCGTGGCGATCGCGTACGCCCGGGAGGGCGCCAACGTGGTGCTGTCCTACCTGCCGGAGGAGGAAGCGGACGCCCAAGAGGTCGTCCAGCTGATCGAGGACGCTGGGCGGAGGGCGGTGCCGGCACCGGGTGACGTCACCGACGACTATTGCACCTCGTTGATCGACATCCCATGTCGGGAACTCGGTGGGGTGGACGTGGTCGCCGACGTCGCCGGCAAGCAGCAGGAGGTACCGGACGTCGCCGATCTGACCACGGAGCAGTTCGAGGAGACGTTCGAGACTGACATGTTCTTCCTGTTCTGGCTCTGCCGTGCGGCCGTGCCGCAGATGCCGTCCGGTAGCGCCATCATCAGCACCACCCTGGTGGAGGCGTACGAGCCGGCGCCGATCCTGCTGGACTATGCGGCGGCGAAGGCAGCCATCAACATCCTCGCCAAGTCCCTGGCCCGGCAGGTCGCGCCGATGGGCATCCGGGTCAATGCCGTGGCGCTCGGCCCGGTCTGGACCCCGCTGCAGGTGGTCGGTGGCCAGCCGACCGAGGCATTGGCGCGGTTCGGCTCTCAAACCCCGCTGGGGCGCCCGGCGCAACCGGCCGAGATGGCACTGGCTTTCGTGTTCCTGACCAGTCAGGAAGCCAGCTACGTCATCGCGGAGACGCTGAGCGCCACCGGCGGCATACCCACTTCCTGAGGCGACGGGCATGCCAGGACACGACGCCGACCCGCAGACCACGCCGTCGGTGCTGCGCGACTACGCGCTGCTCGCCGACGGGTACCGGGGTGCGCTGGTCGGGCCGGGCGGGGATGTGGCGTGGCTGTGCGCTCCCGGTTGGTCCGATGCGGCGGTGTTCAGTGCGCTGCTCGGCGGGGCCGGCCGGTTTCTGGTCACCCCGGCGGCCGGCCGGTT
>NZ_MUYZ01000133.1:0-16708 GCF_003013775.1 Micromonospora sp. MH33 | reverse complement strand
CGGTCCAGGTCCTGGCGGCACCCTGCCCCGGGGGCGGCACGGCCCGCACGGCCCGGATCGAGACGGCCGGCGGGCCGGCCGGGTCGCCGCTGGCGGCGGCCTTCCGGGACGCCGCCGACGGCTCCCTGGTGCTCCGCGACTCCGCCGACGAGTACGCCCTGCGCGGCAGCTTCGCGGTGCTGGCCGAGCGGGTCGACGACCGGGTCCGGGTGGCGGTCACCACCACCTGCCGCGCCTGATCCGGGCGGTCAGTGCCCGTGTTGGTGGTCGTGCGGCGAGCGGCTGCGGCCCAGGGCGTCAACCCGGCCCCACCGGCCGGGGATGTCCAGCAGCTCCACCCGGCCCATCCCGCCCGGGACGGCGGGATCGATGATCAGGTGCTCGCCCTGCGGCTCCAGGCCGAGCATCACCCGCAGCAGCAGCAGTGGGGTGCCGGCCGACCAGGCCTGCGGGCTGCACGCGGTGGGGTACTCCACCGGATAGTCGGTGAGACCCCGCTCGTAACCGGCGAAAGCCTCGGGTAGCCGCCCGTCGAAGTAACGGGACGCGCTCAGCATCCCCTCGCAGATCTGCCCGGCCTCCTCCCGGAAGCCGTACTTCCACAGGCCCCAGGCGATGATCGAGTTGTCGAACGGCCAGACCGTGCCGACGTGGTAGCCGATCGGGTTGTACCGGCCCTGGTCGTCGGCGAGGGTCCGCACCCCCCAGCCGGAGAAGAGCCGCGGTCCGAGCAGCTGCCCGGCGACGGCCGCCGCCCGGGACTCGTCGACGATGCCGCTCCAGAGCAGATGCCCGATGTTGGAGGAGAGCGCGTCCACGTGCCGCCCGTCCGGGTCCAGGGCGAGCGCGTAGTACTCCCGCTCCGGGATCCAGAAGTCCCGGTTGAACCGCTCCTTCAGCGCCGCCGCCTCGCGCTCCAGCCGGTCGGCGTACGCCGGGTCGTTCCAGTACTTGCGGGCCAGCCGGGCGCCGCGCAGCTTGGCGTCGTACGCGTAGCCCTGAAGTTCGCAGGTGGCCCGGGGGAACGGCGGCAGCCGGCCGTCGGAGTAGGAGATCGAGTCCCAGGAGTCCTTCCAGCACTGGTTCGGCAGGCCGGTCTCGGGGTTGCGGGTCATGTACCAGACGTAGCCGGTGCCGAGCAGGTCGCCGTAGGAGTCGAGCCAGTTCAGCGCCCCCCGGGCCTCCTGCTCCAGCTGCCGGACCAGCTTCGTGTCCCCGGTCCACCGCTCGTACTCGTCGAGCAGGATCACGAAGAGCGCGGTCGTGTCGGCCGAGCCGTAGTAGGGGGAGTGCGGCTGCTCCTGGAAGCCGGCGGTCTCGCCGTAGCGCAGCTCGTGCAGGATCTTGCCCGGCTCCTCGTCCCGGAAGTCGTCCAGCCGGCTGCCCTGGAGGCCGGCCAGCATGAGTATGGTCGGCGGGACCAGTTCGGGCAGGAACGGCAGCAGCTGCAGCGAGGTGAAGATGCTGTCCCGACCGAACAGGGTCATGAACCAGGGCAGGCCGGCGGCGAGCAGGCGTACGCCCAGCGCGATCGACTCGTACCGGAGGGCGGCCAGGTCGTTCAGGCTGCGCCGGTACGCCCCGGCCAGCGGCTGGCAGTCGCAGCCCAGCTTCGGAGCCCGCTCGATCAGCTCGTTCTGCTCGGCGTGGATGGCCGCGACCGAGCGGTGCCCGCCGAGCGGCAGGGTGGCCCGGATGTCCTCTCCCCGGGCCCCGAAGATCCTCGTTTCCACGTGCAGCTGGGTGGTCCACTCGCCGTGCGGGCCGACCCGCAGCTGGAAGGTCAGCCCCTCCCGGTCGAAGTCGGCCGGCGCGGTGCTGGTCACCACCGCCTCGCGGTGGAACCCCTCCCGGCGGTACGTGAGCCGCAGCCGGTCCCCGCTCACCGTGGGCGTGGTGCGCCCCTTCTTCTGCCGCTGGTGCTTGATCTCGAACAGGTCGGCGAAGTCGGAGCCGACGTCCAGCCGTAGCGTGAACTCCACCTCCTGGCCCGAGTGGTTGAGCAGGGTCAGCTCCTCGTCGAAGCTGCCGCCGATCGACCGGCTGCGGATCACCGAGACCTTGGCGTCCAGGTAGTGCGTCGGCTCGCCGGGGACCAGGAAGAACCGGGTCCGGTACGACATCGAGTCGTCGATCGAGAGCGGGTGCAGCCGTTCCCCGTTGAGGGTGAGCAGCCAGGTCGAGATGAACCGGGTGTCGAAGGAGAAGAGCCCCGTGGGGAAGTCGAACGACGGCTCGATGTCGCCGCGCCGGTCGCTGACCAGGAAGGTGTTGCCGTCCAGGATGCTGACGCGTTCCTTCATCCCGACCGCCGGACGTGTTCGCGGGCGGTCTCCCGGGGGTCCCGGACGCCGGGCGGGTCGGGGAAGAACCGGCGGAACACCAGGAACAGCATCACGTTGCCGCTGAACGTGGCCTCGTTGCGCAGCACCGCCGCCATGCCGGCCTGCCGGCCGGTGGCCAACTCCTCGAACAGCTCGGCGCTGATCGTGAAGACCGCGTCGGCCGGTAGCTGCTCCCGAGTCACCCGGACCGCCCCGGGCGCCACCTCCAGGTACCAATGCTCGGTGCGGTTGCCGGTGGTCAGGTCGACCTGGAGGCGGCCACGGGTCGGGCCGCGCAGCACCGCCGGGGCCC
Source organism: Micromonospora sp. MH33 (assembly GCF_003013775.1). Lineage (NCBI taxonomy): Bacteria > Bacillati > Actinomycetota > Actinomycetes > Micromonosporales > Micromonosporaceae > Micromonospora > Micromonospora sp. MH33. The sequence continues at coordinate 14,071 of NZ_MUYZ01000133.1, read as the reverse complement.
GCGCCGGCAGAGACCCGAAGAACCGCTCGATCGCCTCACCCACACCCGAATCGTAGGCAGCGGTCGGACATGTCGGGCCAGGATCGGCAGTCCATGCGAAACGGACATTCGCCGCGCGGCCCGGTGGGTCAGTAGACCAGGGCCTGAGCGCCCTCGGTCATCGCCTCCTCGACGAAGACCGCCGCCCCGGCGATCCGTACGCCGGGAATGACGTCGTCCTGGCCGATGTCCCGGCGGGCCGCGCACTGGGTGCAGGCGGTCACCTTGCCGGTGGCCAGGATGACGTGCAGCAGCTCGGCCAGCGGCGCGGAGTGCGGGAGTTCGAAGTCCTGCGCCCGCCCGGGCAGCGCGAACCAGGTCGATTCGCCGGTGAGCCAGAGCGACACGTCGACCCCGGCGGCGGCCGCCGTGGCGGCGACGGTGAAGGCCTGTGCGCAGCGCTCCGGGGCGTCCGCGCCGGCGGTGGCCTTGACGACGAGAGTGCGGGCCATGACGCCCAGCATAGGATGGCCGGGATGGTTACCGAGATCGGGTTCGTCAGCCTGCTGGTCGCCGGCCTGGGCGCGCTCGCCGGTGGCCTCGTCTACCTCGCTGTTCGCATCTCGAGAGGAAAATGGTGAGCGAGAACCCGCTCCAGCCGCCGTGGCTGAACGCGCCGCCGGTCGACCCGTACCCGTACGAGGAGAGCCACGACCTGCGCGTCGGCCCGAAGCTGCACCGGAGCCTGGACGGCCTGCTCCCGTACATCGGGGTGTGGCGCGGGCGGGGTCGCGGCGGGTTCCCGACCATCGAGGACTTCGACTTCGCGCAGGAGATCCGGATCAGCCACGACGGCCGGCCGTTCCTGTTCTACGAGTCCCGCGCCTGGATCCTGGACGAGCAGAGCCGCCCGGTCCGCCCGGCCGGGCGTGAGGTGGGCTGGTGGCGCCCGGTGCTGGACGGCGACCGGGTCACCGACGAGCTGGAAGCGCTGATGACCACACCCACCGGCGTGATGGAGCTGCACATCGGCAAGCGCAAGGGCACCCAGATCGAGTTCGCCACCGACGCGGTGGTGCGGACGGCCACCGCCAAGGAGGTCACCGCCGGCGCCCGCCTCTTCGGCATCGTCGAGGGCGCCCTCCTCTACGCCCAGGAAATGGCCGCCGTAGGCCATCCCCTGAGCCCCCACCTCTCCGCCCGCCTAACCCGCGTAGCCGGCTAACCCCCACCTTTCGGCGGTCGGGGGCCGGTCGGGGTGGGGCAGGACCAGCCGATCGCGGCCGCGCCGGCCGGTACGACACCCCGGCCCGGCACGGCCACCCGCGTCGCCAGCACGAGCGCGGCGTAGTGGCGTACCCCGGCGGCGGGCGGACCGGCGCGGCGGCCGAACTATGATCGGACGGTGTCCGAATCCTCCCTGGCGGAACTGCTCCGCTCCCGTGGGCTGCGGCTGACGGCGCAGCGGCAGCTGGTCCTCCAGGCTGTCCTGGACCTGGGGCACGCCACGCCGGAGCAGGTGCACACGGCGGTGCGCGAGGTGGCGGCCGGGGTCAACATCACCACCATCTACCGGACGCTGGAGCTGCTGGAACGGCTGGGCCTGGTGACTCACACCCACCTGTCGCACGGCTCGCCGACCTACCACGCGGCCGGTGAGCACCAGCACGTACACCTGGTCTGCCGGGAGTGCGGCGCGATCGACGAGATCGACCCCGAGTTGCTCCGGCCGCTCGCCGAGCAGCTGGCCGCGCAGCGGGGATTCCAGGTCGACATCGGGCACGTGGCGCTGTTCGGCGTCTGCGGCCAGTGCGAGGACGGGGAACGCCAATGATCGACATCGCGGGAGCGGTGACCACCGAGGCCATCGACGAGGAGACCCTGGACCAGCCCGAGCCGGCCCACCGGGCGGCCGGGGTCGGGCCGGTGGCCGCCCACTACGGCGACCCGATGCGCGAGCAGCGCACCCTGGCCACCGGTGTCGGCCTGGTCGACCGCTCGCACCGGGGCGTCATCGCGGTGCCGGGCGAGGAGCGGATGACCTGGCTGCACACCCTGACGAGCCAGCACCTCGCGGCACTGCGCCCGTGGCAGGGCACCGAGCTGCTGGTGCTCTCCCCGCACGGGCACGTCGAGCAGCACGCCATGGTCGCCGAGGACGGCGAGACCACCTGGCTGGACACGGAGCCGGGGATGACCGGCGGTCTCCTGTCGTACCTGGAGAGGATGCGGTTCTTCAGCAAGGTCGACCCGCGCGACGCCACGGCCGACCACGCGCTGCTCTCGCTGGTCGGGCCCGAGGCTGCCGGCGCGCTCGACACGCTCGGGGTCACCGGCCTGGCCGTGCCGGACGTGGTCGCGGTGCCGGGTCCGAAGTTCCGCTCCGGCGAGCTGCCCTCCCGGCCCTCCGTGGTGTACGACGTGAAGCCGCTGCCCGTCGGCGGCTGGGCCCGGCGGGTGGCGCTCGGCGTCGACCTGCTGGTGCCTCGCGAGGCGATGACCCAGGTCGTCGACGAGCTGCGCGGCGCCGGCGTGCCGGTGGCCGGGCTGTGGGCGTACGAGGCGGTGCGGGTGGCCGCCCGGCGGCCCCGGGCCGGGGTGGACACCGACCACCGGACCATCCCCGCCGAGGTGGGCCTGATCGGTTCGGCCGTACACCTGGACAAGGGCTGCTACCGCGGGCAGGAGACGGTGGCCCGGGTGCACAACCTGGGCAAGCCGCCGCGCCGGCTCGCCCTGCTGCACCTCGACGGGGTGACCACCGACCAGCCCCCGGCCGCCGGCACGCCGGTGACGCTGGACGGCCGGACGGTCGGCTTCGTCGGCACCGCGGTGCACCACTTCGAGCTGGGTCAGATCGCCCTGGCCGTGGTCAAGCGGAACGTGGCCGACGACGCGCGCCTGATGGTGGGGGAGTCGGCCGCCGCCATCGACCCGGCGTAAGGACTGTCGTCCCGGTGGCCGTAAAGCGGAAAATCTTCCGCTTCTAGTGGCGGGTGCGCCTGATCCTGCTGCGATCCGGCTGTCGACCGGAGGGGAGCCGGCGGTCTAGGATCCGGGCATGACCACAGGGACGTTGATCACGGTTGCCCCCACCGGCGCGGAGTCGGCCAAGGCGGAGGTGCCGGCGCTGCCGGTGACCCTGGACGAGCTGCTGCTGACCGCCAAGGAGTGCGAGGCGCTCGGCGCCGCCGTGATCCACGTCCACATCCGCGACGACGAGGCGAAGCCCACCCTCGACCAGGGCCGGCTGCGGGAGACCGTGGCGGCGCTGCGGCAGAGCACCGACCTGATCGTGCAGCTCTCCTCCGGCGGTGCGGTGACCGACCCGGAGGCCGCCCGGCTGGCCGTGCTCGACGCCGGCCCGGACATGGCCTCCTGCACCATGGGCACGGTCAACTTCGGCGACGACGTGTTCCTCAACCGCTGGGAGTTCATCGTCGACCTGCACACCCGGATGCAGGACAAGGGCGTCGTCCCGGAGTACGAGATCTTCGAGCTGGGCCACCTCACCGCGCTCCAGCGCCTGCTCGGCAAGTACGGCCTGCCGCACGGTGGGCACGTGCACGTCGACTTCGTGATGGGCGTGCCGGGCGGCATGCCGGGCACCACGGCCACCCTGGTCGCCGCCCAGCAGATGCTGCGCGACCTCCCCGAGGGCACCACGTTCTCGGCCACCGGCATCGGCCGCAGCACCATTCCGGTGATGCTGGCCTCGCTCTCGGCCGGCGGTCACCTCCGGGTGGGCATGGAGGACACCGTCACCTACGCCAAGGGCCGCCCGGTCGAGTCCAACATGCAACTGGTCGCCCGCGCGGTCGGCTTCGCCCAGCTCGCCCAGCGCCCGCCGCTGACCACCACCGAGGCCCGGGCGCTGCTCGGCCTGTAAGCGACGATCCGCCCGGCACCCCTGTACGTCGGCGACCGACGCCGCTGGTCACCCCGGTGCCGGGCCCGCCGGGCCCCTCGGTACCGTCCACTCCGTGGGAAAGACGTACGAGGGCGGCGTGCCGCTCGCCGAGGTGGTCCGGTCCGGGTTCGTGGAGGGCGTCCACCGTGGTTCCGTGGCGGTGCTCGACTCCGCCGGCGCGCCGGTGTCCGGGGCGGGGGACGTCACGTCGCCGATCTTCCCCCGGTCGTCCAACAAGCCGATGCAGGCGATCGGGATGCTCCGGGCCGGCCTGCCGCTGACCGACCCGGCCGACGTGGCGCTGGCCTCGGCGAGCCACGCCGGCGAGGAGTTCCACGTCGAGCGGGTCACCGCCCTGCTGCGCGGCGCCGGCCTGACCGAGGAGGCGCTGCACTGCCCGCCGGACCTGCCGGTCGGCGAGGCGGCCCGGGAGGCGGTGCTGCGCGCCGGAGGCGGGCCGACCCGGACCCTGATGAACTGCTCCGGCAAGCACACGGCGATGCTGCTCACCTGCCTGGCCGCCGGGTGGCCGCTGGACGGCTACTGGCGCCCCGAGCACCCGCTCCAGCACCGGCTCACCGCCGCGATCGAGGAGTTCACCGGGGAGAAGGTGGCGGCCGTCGGGGTGGACGGCTGCGGGGCGCCGGTGCTCGCCGTCTCGCTGACCGGGCTGGCGCGGGCCTTCCTGCGGCTGGTCTCCGCCGAGCCGGGCACCGTCGAGCGGACCGTGGCCGACGCGATGCGGGCGTACCCGGAGCTGGTCGGGGGCACCCAGGCCGACGACACCCGGCTGATGCGCGGCGTACCCGGGCTGCTGGCCAAGGTCGGCGCGGAGGGCGTGATCGCGGCGGCGGTGCCGGGGGTCGGCGCGGTCGCTCTCAAGATCGACGACGGCGCCGGACGGGCCCGGATGCCGGTGCTGGTGTCGGCGCTGCGCCGGCTCGGCGTCGAGGCCCCGGTGCTGATCGAGTACGCCGAGGTGCCGCTGCTCGGCGGCGGCCTGCCGGTGGGGGCGGTCCGTCCCGTCTGGTGACCCGGGGCGGCTAGCGGAGGAAGTCGAGCAGCGCGGCGTTCACCGGTTCGGGGCGCTCCAGCGGCAGCAGGTGACCGGCGTCCGGCACATCCGGCAGCCGCACGCCCCGCGGGGCCTCGGCGGCGATCCGGTCGGCCAGCCGGCGGATGTCGGCCAGGTCGTCCGCGCCCGCGGCCGCCAGCACCGGCATCCGCAGCTCGGCCAGCCGGTCGATCGCCGGCGGGTCGAGCTCGCCGGCCTCGACCGCGCTGAGCGCCTGCTCGGCGGCGAGCGCCCGCCGGTCCATCTCCTCGGCGAACCGGATCAGCTCCGGGTCGACGTCGGCCGGCTCGCGGGTCGGGCCGACCACCCAGAACCGCACCTCGCCGGCCGCGGTCGCGGCGAAGTCCCCCGGGTCCACGTCGCCGACCAGCTCCTCCCAGAGCCGCTCGGTCTCCTCGGACCACTCGTTGCCGGAGACCGGGGCGCCGAAGAGGGCCAGCGCGGCCACCCGGTCCGGGTACGCCAGCGCGGTGTCCACCGCGACCTTGCCGCCGAACGAGCAGCCCACCAGGGCGGCCTGGGCGACGCCCAGCGCGTCGAGCAGCCCGATCACGTCGTCGTGGTGCGCGAACGGGCCGGGTGGCAGCTCGGAGTCGCCGTAGCCGCGCAGGTCGACGGCGATGACCCGGTGCCGGGCGGCGAGCGCGGGCAACTGGTTCCGCCACATCCGCCGGTCGGCGATGCCGGCGTGCAGCAGCACCACCGGGCTGCCGCTACCGGCCTCGTCGTACGCGAGCGAGGCGCCGTTGACTTCGATCTTGACCACGGGAAAACCGTACGGACGCGACAGCTGGCGCGCAACCGGCTATCCGTGACCTCGCTAACTCTGGCAAGCATTTTGCTTGCAGCAGCTAGCACTGCGAGCTAGCGTGGAGTCATGGCCACCAGCAAGGACCTTCCCGACGTCGGCGGGTTCATTCGCGACCTGCGCCGCAACGCGAAGATCTCACTGCGCCAGCTCGCCGAGCAGGCCGGCGTCAGCAACCCGTACCTGAGCCAGATCGAACGCGGCCTGCGCAAGCCGAGCGCCGAGGTGCTCCAGCAGCTCGCCAGCGCCCTGCGTGTCTCCACCCCCGCCATGTACCTGCGGGCCGGGCTGCTGGACGACAGGGAGGGGCAGGGCGTGCTCGCGGCGATCGCCGTCGACCCCGAGCTGACCATGGCCCAGAAGCAGTCGCTCACCCAGATCTACGAGACGTTCCGCCGGGAGAACGCGCGCCTCACCGAGGCGACGGCCGCGGCCCAGGCGGCCACGGAAGCGGCCCAGCCGGCCACGGCACCGGAGGCCCGGGCCACCGAACCGGCCCGGCCGACCACGCCGGCCACCGCGCCGGAGGCCCCGGCCACCGTCGCGCCGGCCGCGACCGGCCCCACGACGCCGGACGGCACCCCGACCGAGGCGGTCCTCGAGTCGGTCGCCGTCACCGAGGCGGGCCCGGCGCCCGCCCCGACCACCGCCGTCCCCCAGAAGAAGGCCGCCCGCAGGGTGGTCCGGAAGGCCGCCGGTGCGGCCGAAGAGGAGCAGTCATGACCCAGCCGAAGACCAACCGCATCCCGGCCCCCGTCTACGCCGCCGCCGGCGCCGGCGAGCTGGCCCTCCAGCAGCTGCGCAAGCTCCCCACCGTGGTCAGCGACCTCGGCACCAGGGTCGTCGCCGACCTCGGTGGCAAGGCCGTCATCACCGGCTTCGAACTGCGCCAGAAGGCCACCGAGACGCTGAAGACCGCCAACCTCACCGCCACCGGGCTGCGGGAGAAGGCCGGCTCGGGCGACCTCGACCTGGACAAGCTGCGCGAGGCCGCCAACCTGGACAAGCTCCGGGAGGCCGCCAACCTCGACAAGCTGCGCGAGGCGGCCGGCCGCAACGCCGCCGCCGTGCTGGCCGGCGCGCAGGCCGCGCAGGAGCGCGCCCTGGCCGCGTACGCCGAGCTGGTCGCCCGCGGTGAGCGGGTCGTCGGCGCGGGCGTGCTGGAGGCCGCCGACACGGTGAACGCCGACATCGAGGCGACCGAGGCCGACACCACCCCGGCCGCGCCGGCCGCCGTGCCCACGCCGGCCGCGCCGGCCGAGGTGCCCACCCCGGCCGAGGTGGCCGAGGTCGTCGAGGCCCAGCCCGCCGCCGTGAAGCGGACCCGGGCGAAGGCCACCACCGCCAAGGCGACCGCGACCAAGGCCACCCCCTCGGCGAAGCTGCCGAAGACCACGAAGCGGACCCGCCCGGCCGCCGAGTGAGTCGAGCCTGGACCGAGACCCCGGACGGCGTCCTGTCGGACGTTTCCGGGGTCTCGGCATAAGCTTGCCGACATGGCCTACGCCGCGCCGCTCTTCTACCTCGAAGTCCGCTACGTGATCGAGCTGATCCTGCTCGTCTTCGCCCTGGTCATCGAGGCCGTCTCCCTGGTGCACGCGATCACCCAACGATCCGACGCCTTCGCGGCCATCGGCACCCTCCCCAAGGGTGGCTGGATCGCCATCCTGGCCGTCTGCATGGTGCTCACCCTGCTCGGCGTCGGCGGCGGCGTGCTCAGCATCTTCGGTCTGATCGGTGTCGCCGCGGCGTTGATCTACCTGCTGGACGTTCGGGTCGGGCTGCGCGACCTGCACGACGGCCGGGGCTTCTGGTGAGAAGCTTCCGCTGGCCACCACCGCCGGACGGCGGCCCCCGCACCTGGGGCCCCGGCCCCGGCGCGCCCCGCACCGGCCGCCCGGCCCTGCCCGAGCCGGAGACCGAGCTGGTCACCACCCCGCACGGCGTACGCCTGGAGCGGCTGGTCACCGGCACCGGTGACCCGGTGACGGTGTTCGCGCACGGGCTGGGTAACGGCATCGCCACCACCCGCCCCTTCGGCAGCGGGGTCACCGGCCGGCGGCTCTTCTTCCAGTTCCGCGGGCACGGCCGCTCCGACTCGCCGCCCGGCCCGTGGAGCTACCTGGACCTGGCCCGTGACCTGCGGGCCGTCGCCGACCTCGGCGGCGCCACCCGGGCCTTCGGGGCCAGCCTCGGCGCCGGCGCGCTCTGCCGGCTGCTCGTCGAGAGCCCGGAACGCTTCGAGAAGCTGGTCTTCTTCCTGCCGGCCGTGTTGGACACCCCGCGCGGCGAGGCGGCCCGCACCCGGCTCACCGACCTGCTCGACGCCGTGGCCGACGGAGACGCCTCCGCGCTGGCCGACGTGGTGTCGCTGGAGCTGCCGCCCTCGGTCCGCAACACCCCGGCCGGCTGGGCCTACCTGCGGCAGCGGCTCGACCAACTGCTCCGCGACGGGCTCGCGCCGGGCCTGGCCGGCCTGCCCGAGCAGGCCCCGGTGCGCGACGCCGGGGCGCTCGCCGCGGTCACCGCGCCGGCCCTGGTGATCGGCTGCGCCGGCGACGACCTGCACCCGGTGGCCGTCGCCGAGCAGTTGGCCGCCGCGCTGCCCGGGGCCACCCTGCACGTGTACGACCGGCCCGGCGTGCTCTGGACGGAACGCGCCGACCTGCGGGAGCGGATCTCGACGTTCCTCAACGGGTAACGTCGGCGGTCATGGGCGTCACACACCACGGCCGTACGCACCGACTCGACCTCGCCGACCCCACCCTGCGGGAGTGGCAGTGCACGGTGCTGGCGGCCGATCCCGAACAGGGCATCGTGCTGGACCGGTCGGCCTTCTACCCGGGCGGCGGCGGGCAGCCGCCGGACCACGGAGTGCTGCTCTGGCAGGGGGTGCAGACCCGGATCGTGGGCACCCGCAAGGGCGACGACCTCTGGCTCGTCCCGGCCGAGGGTGACCCGGTGCCGCCGGTCGGCACCGCGGTCGCCGGCGCGGTCGAGGACACCCGGCGGACCATGCTGATGCGTACCCACTCCGGCCTGCACGTGCTCTGCGGCGTGGTGTTCCGCGACTTCGGCGCGCTGGTCACCGGCGGCAACATGGAACCGGGCGAGGCCCGGATGGACTTCAACCTCCCCGAGGTGCCGCCGGACTTCAAGGCCCGGATCGAGGACCTGGTCAACGCCGAGGTGGCCGCGGACCGGTCGGTCGCCGTCCGGGTGCTGCCCCGGGCGGAGGCGCTGGCCCTGCCGGACATCATCCGTACCCAGTCCAACCTGATTCCGCCGGAGGAGCAGGAGGTGCGGATCGTCGACATCGTCGGGCTGGACGTGCAGGCCGACGGCGGCACCCACGTCGCCTCCACCGCCCAGATCGGCAAGGTCCAGGTGGTCAAGGTGGAGAGCAAGGGCCGCGCCAACCGCCGGGTACGCGTCCGCCTCGCCGACTGAGGTCGAGCCGTGCCGGGTCAGGGCAGGTGGGCCGCCCGGACGTCGAGCAGCCACCGCTCCACGGTCTCCTCGTCCGGGCGTTCCGGCAGCGGGGTGCGGATCCGGGCGAAGTCCCGCTCGGCCGCCGCCACCAGCTCCTCCGCCTCGGCCAGGGCGCCACCGGCCACCCGCTCGCCGAACGCCCGGAACCACTCCGGGTCGGCCAGCCGGATCTCCAGCACGCCGGTCGCGTAGAGCACCCGGCCCTGGTGCAGCAGCCGGGCCAGGTGCCGCGCGTGCTTCGCCGACCGCCGCCGACCGCCGACGGACGAGTCCCGAGCGGTCAGCTTGCGGAACTGCTGGCTCGCGTAGCCGAGGTAGGCGTCCCGGACCCGGGGCGCGCTGAGGAACGCCGCGCGGATGCCGATGAGCCGCTCCCCGAACCCGGTGCGGGTCTCGTAGCACTCCTCGGGCAGCCACATCAGCTCGGTGGCGGTCGGGTTCCCGCTCAGGGCGAGGCGGGCGTACTTCGCGCACTCGTGCAGGGTCACGTCGGGATCCGTCGTCACCACGGACTCGCGGGGCGGGTGCAGGCCGTGGAAGGCGACCGTGGGCGCGGCGAAGACGCCGATCCGGTCCACGTCCGAGTCCGGCCCGGCCAGCCCGTACGCGACCGAGCCGACGATCCCGGAGAGCAGCAGGTGCATGCGGGCCATGATGGCCGATCCGGATCGCTTCGGAAAACCGGACTTCGGCCGTCAGGTATCGGTGTCACGGTGGTGGCATGACCACACCGCTGACAGGGAAGATCGCGCTCGTCGCCGGCGCGACCCGGGGCGCCGGCCGGCAGATCGCCGTCCAGCTCGGCGCCGCCGGAGCCACCGTCTACGTCACCGGCCGTTCCACCCGGGAGCGCCGCTCCGAGATGGACCGCTCGGAGACCATCGAGGAGACCGCCGAGCTGGTGACCGCGGCCGGCGGCACCGGCATCGCCGTCGTCGTCGACCACCTCGACCCCGAGCAGGTGCGCAGGCTCGTCGCGCGGATCGACGCCGAACAGGGCCGCCTCGACGTGCTGGTCAACGACGTCTGGGGCGGCGACCCGCTGATCACCTGGGACAAGCCGGTCTGGGAGCAGCCCCTCGACGCCGGCTTCCGGATGCTCCGGCTGGCCGTGGACACCCACATCATCACCAGCCACTTCGCGCTGCCGCTGCTGATCCGCAACCCGGGCGGCCTGGTGGTCGAGATCGGCGACGGGACGAAGGAGTACAACGACACCGAGTACCGGGTGTCGCTCTTCTACGATCTGGCCAAGGTCTCGGTGAACCGGCTCGCCTTCAGCCAGGCGCACGAGCTGGCGCCGCACGGCGCCACGGCGGTCGCGCTCAGCCCGGGCTGGCTGCGCTCGGAGGCGATGCTGGAACTCTTCGGGGTCACCGAGGCCAACTGGCGCGACGCGGCGGCCGGGCAACCGCACTTCGTCATGTCGGAGACGCCGGCCTTCGTCGGGCGCGCGGTGGCCGCCCTGGCCGCCGACCCGGACCGGGCACGCTGGAACGGGCGGTCGGTGGACAGCGGCGGGCTGGCCCAGGTGTACGGCTTCACCGACCTCGACGGGACCCGCCCGCACTGGGCGCGCTACTACGAGGAAGTGGTCCGGCCCGGCAAGCCGGCGGACGACACCGGCTACCGCTGACCGGCGTCCGCCGCGTCGTCCGCGTAGAGCGCGGCCGCGCGGCGGGCCGCCGCGGCACAGCGGGCCCGCAGCTCGGGCGGGTCGAGCACCTCCACCTCGGGGCCGAGCGCCAGCAACTGGGCGTACGCCACCTCGACCGACTCGACGGGCAGCCGGAGCACCACCCGGCCCTGCCCGTCGGGCCGGCCGGCGGCGGCGACCGCCTCGGCGTGGACGAACGGGGCGTCGACCAGGTGCCGCAGCGCGCGCAGCCCGGCCGGGCTGAGCCGCACGGTGACCTCGGCCCGGAGGATGTCCCGCAGGAACGCCTCGGCCTGCTCCCGCCAGTACGCCCCGAGGTCGAAGCCCTCGTCCCGGGCGAAGCCCTCCTCGCCGACCTCGACGCCGACCACCCGGTCCACCCGGTACGTCCGCCACCCGTCGCCGACCCGCCCGACCAGATACCAGACGCCGTTCTTCAGCACCAGCCCGTACGGCGCGACCGCGCGGGTCACCTCCCGGTCGCCGCGCCGGTAGCGCAGCTCGACCAGCCGGTCCCGCCAGACCGCCCGGGCCAGCTCGGCCAGCAACGGGGGCGGGCCGGCCTCCCGGAACCAGCCCGGCACGTCCAGATGGAACCGCTGGCCGGTCCGGGCGGGCGCGTCCCGCAGGCTCGGCGGCAGCGCGGCGAGCACCTTCAGCTCGGCGGCGGCAACCGCGTCGGCCAGCCCCATGTCGCCGGCCGGCCCGGGCAGCCCGGCCAGGAAGAGCGCCTCCGCTTCGTCCCGGGTCAGCCCGGTCAGCCGGGTCCGGTAGCCGCCGAGCAGGCGGTAGCCGCCGGCGCGGCCCCGGTCGGCGTACACCGGCACCCCGGCCGCGGAGAGCGCCAGCACGTCCCGGTAGACGGTGCGCTCGGAGACCTCCAGCTCGCGGGCCAGCTCGGCCGCGGTCATCGTCTCCCGCGCCTGGAGCAGCAGCACCAACGAGATCAGCCGGGACGCACGCACCCGCCCATCCTGCCCCGCCTCCGCCACGGTAGGGCTGTCCCCACCCCAGAGATACGAGGTGACCGTGTGTTGCCGGGCCCGCCCGGTGGCGAGGCTGAGGACATGCGAATTCACGGAGCTGGCGGGCCGGTCGTGGAACTGGTCGACGTGGTGCGGAGATATGCCGGCGGCAGCGGGACGCCCGCGCTGGCCGGTGTCACGGTCGCTTTCGCGGCCGGAACGTTCAGCGCGGTCATGGGACCGTCGGGGTCGGGAAAGTCCACCCTGCTGCAGTGCGCCGCCGGCCTGGACCGGCCGGACGGGGGAGAGGTCCGGCTCGCCGGGCAGGAGCTCGGGACGCTGCGCGAGCCGAAGCTCACCCAGGCCCGTCGCCGACGGGTGGGCTTCGTGTTCCAGTCGTACAACCTGATGGAGTCGCTGTCGGTCTGGCAGAACGTGCTCCTGCCGCAGCGGCTCGCCGGCACCCGGCCGGACCGGGCCTGGGCCCGTGAGGTGGTGCGCCGGGTGGGCCTCGCCGGGCGGGAGGACGACCGGCCGGGGCAGCTCTCCGGCGGGCAGCGGCAGCGGGTCGCGCTCGCCCGGGCGCTCGCCGCCCGACCTGAGGTGATCTTCGCGGACGAGCCGACCGGAGCCCTCGACCTCGGCGCCGGCCGGGAGGTGCTCGCGCTGCTGCGTGAGGCGGTGGACGACCTGCGTACCGCGGTGGTGATGGTGACCCACGACCCGGCGGCGGCCGCGTGGGCCGACCGGGTGGTCTTCCTCGCCGATGGCCGCGTGGTCGACGAACTGGCCGAGCCGACGGTCGAGACGGTGGCCGCCCGGATGACGGCGGTGACGGCCGCATGATCCGCCTGGCGATCGGAACGCTGCGCCGCCACCGCGGCGCCTACCTCGGCACCTTCCTCGCCGCGCTGCTCGCCGTGGCCCTGCTGGCCGGGGCCGGCCTGCTGCTCTTCTCGGTGCTCACCGCCACCCCGCCGGCCGACCGGTTCGCGGCCGCCACGGCGGTGGTCTCCGGCGCCCGCGAGGTCACCCTCACCACGACGAGGGAGAAGCACAAGAAGGGCAAGACCAAGACGAAGACCAAGACGAAGACCGAACGGCTCAGCGGCGCGGGGACGCTTCCCGACGACCTCGCGGCCCGGCTGGCCGCGCTGCCCGGGGTGGCCCGGGCCGTCCCGGATGCCGCCTTCCCCGTCGAGCTGGCCACCGCCGCCGGGCCGGTGCGCGGCGCCGACGCCGCCCCGGTGATCGGCCACGGCTGGTCGTCGGCCGCGCTCACCCCGTACCGGCTTCGTGCCGGACAACCGCCGGCGGCCGGCGAGGCGGTCGTGGACGCCGACCTCGCCGCCCGGGGCGGCCTCACCGTCGGGGACGAGGTCCGGATCACCACCCGCACGGGGGTACGCAGCCTGCGGCTGGCCGGCATCGCCGCCCCCGCCGGGCGGGACGCGCTGCCCGCACAGGGCGCGCTCTTCCTCGCCGACCGTGCGGTGGCCACGGTCTCCGGGCTGGCCGGACCCACCGCGGTCGCGGTGCTGGCCCAGCCGGGAGCCGATCGGGCGGCCCTGCTCGCGGCGATCCGTGCCCGCGCCGGGGACGCACCGGTGCTGACTGGGGCGGACCGGGTCCACGCCGACCTGCCCGGGGCGCTGCCCGACTACCTCGGACCGATCTCCGTCTTCGGCTTCACCATCGGCATCACCGCCTTCGCCGCAATCTTCGTGCTCACCGGCACGGTGGCGCTCGGGGTCCGGCAGCGGCTGCGCGAACTGGCGCTGCTGCGCACCATCGGAGCGACCCCGCGCCAACTGCGGCGGCTGCTCGGCGTGGAGAGCCTGGTCCTCGCCGCCGTCGCCGCGCTGCCGGGGCTGCCGCTCGGCGTGCTCGTCGCGCACCTGGTGGCGGTCCGGTTCCGGCACCTCGGGGTGGTGCCGGCCCAGTTCACCGTGCGCGTCAACCCGGTGGTGCTGTTGCTCGCCGGATGCGCCGGGGCGCTCGTCACCCTGGTCGCCGCGCGATTCGCCGGCCGCCGGGCGGTCCGGATCGCGCCGGCCCAGGCGCTCACCGAGACCGCCGTCGCGCCGCGCGGCGGGATGCTGGCCCGGGCCGCCATCGCCCTGGTCGCCGCGGCCGGCGCGGTCGCCGTGCTGACCTTCGTGCCGCTCGGCGGTCCGTTCGGCAT
>NZ_MUYZ01000132.1:0-16759 GCF_003013775.1 Micromonospora sp. MH33 | reverse complement strand
ACGGCTTCGGCACCGCGCTGCGCCACCGGGACGCCGACGCGCACTGGCTGGTGCAGGCCGACGGGACCCGCCGCCGGCTGCCGGTGGAGCGGTGGCACGGGCCGGCCGAGCCGGCGACCGACGCCGTGGTGTCGCGCTGCGCCGGCCCGACGCTGGACCTGGGTTGCGGGCCGGGCCGGCTCACCGTGGCGCTGGCCCGGGCCGGGCTGGCCACCGTGGGAGTCGACGTCTCGGCCCGGGCGGTGGCGCTGACCCGGGCGCGGGGCGCCGTCGCCGTCCAGGCCGACCTCTTCGACCGGCTGCCCGCCGAGGGCCGGTGGCGGCACGTGGTGCTGCTGGACGGCAACATCGGCATCGGCGGTGACCCGGCACGGCTGCTGCGCCGGTGCCGGGAGCTGCTCCGCCCGGACGGCACGGTCCTGGTCGAGCTGGACCCGCCCGGCAGCGGCACCTGGCAGGGTCGGGCGCGCGTGGTGTCCGGGCGGCGCCGGGGGCCGAGTTTCGGCTGGGCGCGGCTGGACACCCGGGCGGTGCACGAGCCCGCCGCGACGGCCGGCCTGGTGGTCCGCGAGCTCCACCCGGCCGGCCGGCGCTGGTTCGCCGAGCTGGCCGTCGGCTAAGCACGCCCGTCGGCGCGCACCCGACGGAGCCGCGGGTCGGAAGCTGCCCGCCGGATATCCGGTACGGCCACACCGCGGTGGCGGGCTACCGTGCGGCGCATGAGCGACGAACCGACCCTGCACTTCTGCACCGATCCGGGCGACTTCCTCGCCGCCGCCGGCGACCATCTGGCGGCGAACCCGGTGGTCGGCACGGTCGTGGCCACCGTCGCGCACCGGATGCTGGACCGGCGCGCCGACGGGGTCCCGCCGCCCGGGGACGACTGGTGGCTGGTGGTCCGGGACGCGTCCGGGGCGGTGGTCGGCGCCGGGATGCGGACGGTGCCCTTCGCGCCGCGTCCGCCGTTCCTGCTGCCGATGCCCGAGGAGGCGGCCGTGGCGCTGGCCCGGGTGTGGCACGAGCGCGGCGAGGAGGTACGCGCCGTCAACGGCGCGCTGCCCGCGGTCCGGCGGTGCGCCGCCGAGGTGACCCGGCTCGGCGGCGGCCGGGTCGAGGTCGCCCAGCACACCCGGCTGCACGAGCTCGGCGAGCTGGTGCAGCCGGCGCGGGTGCCCGGCGCGTTGACGGTCGCCACCGAGGACGACGTCGACCTGGCCGCCGAGTGGTTCGACGCGTTCATGGCCGACGCCGACGAGCAGGCGGGCCGCCCGCGCGGGGTCAGCGCGCACGAGACCCCCGACCGGGCCGAGCTGCTGCGCCGGATCCGGGGTGGGCGGCTGTGGTTCTGGACCGAGGCGGGCCGGCCGGTGCACCTCACCGCCGCCAACCCGCCGTCGTTCGGCGTCGCCCGGATCGGCCCGGTCTACACCCCGCCGGAGCAGCGCGGGCGGGGCTGGGCCAGCAACGCGGTCGCGGAGGTCTCCCGGCTGCTGCGGGCCGAGGGTGCCCGGGTGTGCCTCTTCACCGACCAGGCCAACCCGACCTCGAACCGGATCTACGCCAACCTCGGCTACCGGCCGGTGGTCGACATGGCCAACCTGGTCATCGTCCCCTGACACCGACCCGACGGCCGGCCGACGCCGCGGGCCGGCCGTCGGCAGCGGGATCAGCGGCCGAGGTCGAGCGCGGCCAGCCGCTCCGGGTCGGCGATCACGTCGATGGCGGCGATCCGCCCGCCGGTGACCGTGAACGCCATCACCGACAGCGGCCGGCCGGCCGCGCTGACCAGCACCCCGGCGGCGCCGTTGACCAGCACCGGCCGGGCGAACGGCGAGAACCGGCCGAACGTGGTGGCCTGCGCGGCCACCACCCGCGCGCCGGTGAGCACGGTGGAGTGCCGGGCCCGGGCGGTCCCGCCGTCGGAGCGGAGCACCACGTCGGGGTGCAGCACAGCGACGAGCCCGTCGAAGTCGCCCTCCCGGGCTGCCGCCAGGAACGCGGTGACCACCTCCCGCTGGCGGGCCAGGTCCGGGTCCGGCGCAGGCGCCTGCCCGCGTACGCGGCGGCGGGCCCGGCTGGCGAGCTGCCGGGCGGCGGCCGGCGACCGGTCGACCAGCGCGCCGATCTCCTCGAAGGGCACGCCGAACATGTCGTGCAGCACGAAGGCGAGCCGCTCGGTCGGGGTCAGGGTGTCCAGGACCACCAGCAGCGCCAGCCCGACCGAGTCGGCCAGCACCGCGGCGTGCGCGGGATCGGCCTCGGCGACGTCGACGACCGGGTCGGGCAGGCGTACGTCGAGGGGGTCCTCACGCCGGCTGGCGCGGGCCCGCAGGGTGTTCAGGCAGACCCGGGCGACCACCGTGGTCAGCCAGGCGGCCAGGTTGTCCACCTCGGTGGTGTCGGTCCGGGCGAGCCGCAGCCAGGTCTCCTGCACGGCGTCCTCGGCCTCGGTCAGGGAGCCGAGCATCCGGTACGCCACGGCGCGCAGCTGCGGGCGCTGCTGCTCGAACCGCTCGGCCAGCCAGGTGTCCTCGCCCATGTCCCAGTCCTTCCTCGCGGGGTCCCGGCTGGCCGACCCGGGCCGGCCCGTCCGTGTGACGGCCTGTGACACCCGTCACGTCGGTCACACCTGCCGCCCGCCGCGGGTCGAGCCGGTGAAGCCCGCACCGTAGCGGATCTGCCAGACACGGAGGACGACATGAACGCACCCATCCTGGTCGCCGGCGGCACCGGCACCCTCGGCCGGCTCGTCGTGCCGCTGCTGCGCGACGCCGGCCACCCGGTGCGGGTGCTCAGCCGCAGCGGCGGCCGGCCCGTCGACGGCGTCGAGCACGTCACCGCCGACCTGCTCACCGGCGCGGGCGTCGACCCGGCGGTACGCGGGGTCGGCACCGTGCTGCACCTGGCCGGCGGCCCCAAGGGCGACGACCTGGCCACCCGCCACCTGGTCGACGCCGCCCGGCGCGCCGACGTGCGGCACCTCGTGTACATCTCGGTGGTCGGGGCCGACCGGGTGCCGCTGGCCTGGCTGCGGTCCAAGCTGGACGCCGAACGGGCCGTCGCCGGGTCGGGCGTGCCGTGGACCACGCTGCGCGCCGCCCAGTTCCACGACCTGGCGCTGACCATGGTGGAGAAGATGGCGAAGCTGCCGGTGGTCCCGGTCCCCGGCGGGTTGCGCCTCCAGCCGGTCGACGCCCGCGAGGTGGCGGCCCGGATGGTCGAGCTGGCGCTGGGCGCGCCGGCCGGCCTGGCGCCCGAGCTGGCCGGGCCCCGGGTGTACGGCCTCGACGAGCTGGTCACCGGCTACCTGACGGCCGTCGGCCGGCGCCGGCTGCGGCTGCCGGTCCGGCTGCCCGGCAAGGCCGGCCGGGCGTACCGGAACGGGGACAACCTCGCCCGCCCCGGGGCCACCCTCGGTGTCCGCACCTGGGAGGCGTTCCTGGCGGAGCGGCTGCGGCAGCCGGCGGCGATCCGCCCGGCCTAGCCGCCGGACTTGGAGGCCGGGGACCTCGGTGCGGCAAGCTCGGCCAGGTGGCGCAGCGAGTTGGCGAGATGCTCAGGGCCGAAGGGTGGGAACTGGATGTACTCCCGGATGAACGGCGGCACCGCCGACCAGTCGTAGGTGAGCGTGACCTCGGTCTCGGACGGACCGAGCGGCGCAAGGTCGTAACGCCACATCCAGCCGCCGAACTCCAGATGACCGTCGCCCTTCTCCTCCCCCGTCAGCCAGCCGATGGCGCGCGGTGGATCGAGCACCTGCACCTTGTTGGCCACCTGGTAGTCACCGTCCGGATGGTTGGCGTGATACATGTCCATCCGGAAGATCTGCCCCACCTCGGTCAGCGGCGCCCGGTCGACAGGTTCCTGGACCCAGCCGGTGCCGTCGATCGCAGCATGGGTCGTCGGGTCCGCCAGCACCGCGAACACCCTCGCGGCGGGCACGGCGACAGTCAGGGTGGCGGTCACGTTCTCCTGGTCCACGGTGTGCACGCTCCTCGTCATCTCACCTCAAGCTCCCACAGGCGCCGAAGGGGGACGTTCCCACCTGTAGACGACGCGGCGAGCCGGAACTCATCGGTCCTGTGGAACCCGTACCCGGTTCGCCGAACGCGCCGATCGGCGAGCGGATCCCGATCGGCGCGTCGCGGACCACGGGGCCGGGGCTGTCAGCCGAGGTGCCGGGCGAAGAACCGCACCGTGCTGTCCAGTTCGAAGGCCGGCATGTCGCCGTGCCTGCCGTTGTTGGCGTGCAGGGTCTTCTCGGCTGAGCCCAGGGCGTCGAACAGCGCCAGGCCCTGCGCCCGCGGCACCCGCTCGTCGTCCCACTGCAGCAGGAACTCCACCGGCACGGTGATCCGCGCGGCGGCCTCTGCTGTCGCCAGCGCCCCGCCCAGGCCGAGCACCGCCGCACGGACCCGGGGTTCGGCGGCGACGAACGGCACGCCGAGGCCGCAGCCCAACGACACGCCCCAGTAGCCCACCGGACCGGCGCCGACGTGTTCAAGATCCTGGACCGCGTCCAGGACCGCCTGCCACTCCGGGACGGTCTGGCGAGCCACGAGCGCCTGGAAATCGGCGATCAGCGGAGCCAGTTCCTCTCCGTTAGCCACGCGGGCCTGGTTCTCGGTCGCGATCCGGTCGTACTTCTCATCCGTTGGCCGGTCACCATGGCCGGGCACATCCACCGCCGCGACCGCGAAACCACACTCCGCCACGAAGCGGCGTGCACGGTCCACGATGTCGGGGGCCTTCTTGTGCTGGCCGCCGCCGTGTCCCATGAGGATGAGGGGACGCGTACCGGCGGCACCTTCCGGCGTCCACAGCACGCCAGGAATCTCGCCGAGCGTGAAGAGCTGTTCGGTGACGCCGTCGGAGGACGTCTCGGAGTTGACGCGCATAGCTTTCGAGCCTTTCGGGATGCCTTCTGCGGGCACTCCCTAGGCCATTCGAGGGAGGGAGGCCCGACCTGTCACAGCGTTGATCGGTCTCACCTCCTCAGTTCACAGCGGCGCACAGCGACGCAGAAGCTATCACGAGGGGCTCAACGACCGCCTACGGCCGCCCCGTCGGGCAGTTGTTGCTCATGACCGTGACGCTGTACTCGGTGTCGTCGTCGGTGATGCCCGACGGCGAGCCGTCGAACCACGTCTCGACCTTCTCCCGGCCCCGGTGCTGCTCGTAGTGCAGGTGCGGCGCGCCGGAGTTTCCGGTGCTGCCCACCCGCCCCAACTGCTCGCCCCGGGCGACCCGCTGTCCGGCCCGGACCAGGGGCGGTTCGAGCAGGTGCAGGTACTGCGTCTCCCACCTGCCACCGTGGTCGATCTTCACCCAGTACCCTCCGCCACGTCCGCGCGGACCCTTCGGGTTGTCCGGGGTACGCCCGCCCAGGGACCCGTTGATCCCCGCCACGGTGACCGTGCCGGCGTAGGACGCGAGCACCGGCCGCCCCCACGCGTCGCCTTCCGTGGGGAACAGGTCGACGTCGTAGTCGTCGTGGCCGGGGTACGTGCCCAGCCGCCAGCGCTCGCCGCAGGAAACGGGGAGCTGGAACGGCGGGCGCGGACCCGGCGGCCGCAGCAGGGGTACGACGACAACGGCGAGGGCGAGAACGGCCGCGGCCCCGCCGAGCGCGAGAACGACGCGGCGCCGGTCGCGGGGTCCGTCTGGCTGGGTCGTCACCGCCCCGAGCATGACAGAGACCGACCACTGGCGGACGCCGGCCGCCTGCTGACCTGGCGGCCCTTCCCGGTCGCGGCCGACGCTCCGGTCAGCCCACGATGATGCGCCGCACCCGCACCTTCGGGCGCTCGTTGCGCAGGTGCCCGTGCAGGTGCTGCCGGACCTGCTCGTTCCAGACCTCCTGGTCGTAGTCCGGGTCCGGTGGAATCCACTTGTGCGACCCGTCGCTGTAATGAAATTTGCCGTCCCCGGCGAGCAGGATGCTCACCGCACCCACCCGAGAAACCGTCGGTGCAGTGCGCCGGCAGGCAACCAGTGCAGATCGGCGGACGCCCGGACGAGTTGCGCACCCAAGTAGAGCGCGAGCGACACCGGCGCGTGGTCGAACTCGGCCCCCAGTTGCTGACGGCGGGTCGTGCAGGGCCATGGGGCGCCACAGCCGCCGCAGCTCCAGACCGGCAGCACCGGCTCGTGCGTGGTCACTCGCGGCACCCGGCCCCGCCAAGTCCGTCCAGCCCGTGCGGATGCGTGGCGACAAGCCACGGTCCCTGATCGTCGCGCATCTCATTCGCCTCCCGGCCAGTGCCCACCGTTGATCGGGATGCGGTGACGGGCGTGACAGGGCAGGTCGGCACCGCAGCGACAGACCTGCCGCCACCTGCGCCAGCACCACACCGGCCGATGCCGACGAGCGAGAGTCAGCGCGACGGCGTACAGGTACTCCTCGTACGACACCCTCCGGGCCGAAGCGCCCGAAGCCACCACCTTGGGCTGCATCATGAACACAGGCTGTAGCGAGCCTGTCCGATGTCCCGGAAAATCCTTCCGGGGTCACAGGCTGTCGACCCGAGAAGGTGACGACGTGGGCGAACGGACTGACACCCTGACCATCGGCGAACGCGTAGCCTGGTATCGGCGACGGCGCGGCCTGTCCCAGGAGGTCCTGGCCGGGCTGATCGGCCGTACGGCCGACTGGCTGGGCAAGATCGAAAACAACCGCATCGAGCTGGACCGGCTCTCCGTCATGAAGTCGCTGGCTGAGGTGCTGGAAGTCTCCCTCGGCGACCTGCTCGGCGAACCGTCGCTGGTGGCCCGGACCGGAGGCAGTAGCACCGGCAGCGTGCCCGCTCTCCGTACCGCCCTGATGAACTATCGCGTGTTCGCTCCGCTCGGCGACACCGCAGCGCGACCGCTGAGCATCCCCTTGCTCTGGCAGGAGCTGAGCAGCCTCTGGAGCGCTTATCAGGACTCCCGATTCGGCTGGGTCACCGCTCGTCTGCCGGATCTCCTCCAGCACAGTCAAGCCGCGGTCGACCACCATGACGGCATCGAGCAGGATCAGGCCCGCCGGTTGCTCGGCCTGGCGTACCAGTTGGCGGCAACCCAGTTGACGAAGCTCGGCGAAAGGGATCTTGCGTGGATCGCCGCCGACCGTGGCCTGGCCGCCGTCCACGCCACCGGCGACCCTGTGGTCATCGGCTCCCTGTTCCGCTCAGTCGGTCACGCCCTCCACGCCATCGGCCGCTACGCGGAGGCGGTACGCCTCACCGAACACGCCGCCGAGTATCTGACACCCCACCTGAGACACCCCACACCCGCCTTGCTCTCCGTCTACGGGACCCTCTACCTGTCCGGCTCGATGGCCGCCGCCAGGGCCGAAGACGCGGCCACCACCCGCGCGTTTCTCACCGCCGCTGGTCAGGCGGCCGCCCGGCTCGGGACCGACGCCAATCACCTCTGGACCGCGTTCGGTCCCACCAACGTCGCCATCCACCGGGTTGCCGCCGCCGCCGAACTCGGCGACATTCAGGTTGCCGTCGACCTCGGTCCGCGCGTCGACACCTCAGGATTGCCCATGGAGCGCCGGGTACGGCATGCCCTCGAAGTCGCCCGCGCTTACAGCGCCTGGAACCGGCTCGACGATGCCCAGGCCGTCCTCCTAGAGGCCGAGCGCATGGCGCCGCAGCAGGTCCAACACCACTTCCTCAGCCGTCAACTCACCCTGACCTGGATACGACGGCAGCGCGGCAAGCCCTCCGCCCCACTGGTCGCTCTGGCGCGACGGCTCAGAGTCCTCGACTGACCTTGAGCCGTCTAGGCTGCCCTGGTGACCACTGACGAGACATCAGCCATGGCGACCCCACACGTCGCCGCTGGCGCCCTCTTCGTCAATCACGAGGGGCACGTACTTCTCGTCCGGCCGACCTACAAACAGCATTGGGACATCCCTGGCGGGTACGTCGAGCCGGGCGAGTCCCCCCGCGATGCCTGTGTGCGGGAAGTGCGGGAGGAACTTGGCCTCGACATCTCTGTCGGCCCCATGCTGGTGGTCGACTGGGCACCCGCCGACAACGAGGGCGACAAGCTTCTCTTCATCTTCGATGGCGGCGTGCTGACCATCGAGCAGGAGCGCGCCATCAGGTTCCTCGACGGCGAGTTGGCCGAGTGGCGCCACGTCGATGTCGACGCCATGGCGACGCATGTGCCGGCACGCCTCGATCGGCGGATCCGGGCAGCCGTAACGGCGAGGGACCAGGGACATGCCGCCTACGCCGAGCACGGCGTCGCAGTTCCCCGCCTCGTAGATCGATAGCCGGGGGTAGGTGCGTGGAGAACGGCGAGCCGGTTGTGATGCGGGTGTACTGCCGCGTCGAGGTCCTCATCGACGATCCGGGCGCCGTGGCGGCCCTCGCGGGGCAGCGGCTGCGGGACGCGGACATCGACTGGCCGAGCGAGCCGGACACCATCGAGGAGGCCGCCGCCGAGCTGCGCACCGACCTGCCGCAGGCGCTGGCGAGCCTGGTGGACCCGGACGGCCTACTGGCGGACGTGCCGGGCGTGCGGATCCGACGCGGCCGCTGGTGGGCCGAGCCCGGTGAGGCGTCTCCCCGGTTCCAGCCCGGCTTCACCGACTGACCGGCGGGCGGGGCTCACCAGCCGACGGTGGAGAGGCTGATCGGGGTGAGCTGGCGGACCTGCGGCTCGATCCACTGTGCCGCGGTGACCAGCTTGACCAGCCGGTCGATGGTCTCCGGCGGGCCCGCCACGAAGCTGCGCCGGTCCGCCGGGCAGCCGTACCGGTCGTCGAAGCAGCCGCCGTCGAGCGCGCGGACCACCATGCCGGCCTCGGCGGCGAGCAGCATCCCGGCCGGCAGGTCGACCGCCTCGGGACGGTAGCCGACGATGCCGTCGATGTCGCCGCGGGCCAGCATCACCCAGGACAGCAGCGGCGCCCACAGTTGCAGCACCCGGCGGGCGGTGGTGTCGAGCACGACCTTCAGCGCGCGGGCGGTGCTGTCGTCCCGCGCCACCTCGTGCCCCTGGGTCCAGGCCAGCACCGGCGCGGTCGGCACCGGGCGGCGGGGCGCGTGCAGGGGGCGGCCGGCCGGCCCGGACTCGTGCACGAAGGCGCCCCGGCCGCGCACCGCGGACCAGGTGCGGCCGGCGACCGGGTCGTGCACCACGCCGAGCACCGGCGAGCCGTGGTCGCAGAGGGCGATCCCGACCACGTACGCGGGCAGCCCGATCGCCACGTTGTTGGTCCCGTCGAGCGGGTCGACCAACCAGGCCCAGGAGTTGTCGGCCACGTACTCGCCGCCCTCCTCGGCGATCACCCCGTGCTCCGGCCAGCGGGCCCGGATCCGATCGACGATGAGCCGTTCGGCGGCCAGGTCCAGGTCGGTGACCAGGTCACCGGAGTCGTTCTTGGCCCGGGCGTGCAGCTGCCCCCGGGTGCCCTGGCGCAGCAGCCGCCCGGCCGCCTGGGCCGCCTCCACCGCGAACCGGTGCGCGTCGCGCAGGTCGGGCCCGTTTCTGTTCGGCTCCATGTCCATGGCTCCTCCAGCCAGTCAGCCCCGTGCCACCAGTCGCGCGATCTCCCGCGCCATCCGTGCCGTCTCCGCCGGGTCGCAGCGGTCCCGGCGTACCCGGTGGCTGCGCCCGTCCACCGCGCCGAGGCTCAGGTCGCACACGCCGGGGGTGGTCCGGCCGAGCGCCACCGTGACCGCCGGCTCGCCGGCGTCGACCTCCGAGGTGTGGAAGCCGCCGGCGCGCAGCGCGTACGAGTCGCCGGCGGTGTGCGTCTCCACGGTGGCGGTCGCGGCGGTGACCAGCCGGTCGGTGGCCGCCATCTCGTCGACGTCGCCGCGGCTGTGCACCTCGTAGATCCGCCAGGCCGGGTCGGCGGGGGCGTCGGTCACCTCGATCAGCTCGTTGCGGACCGTGCCGTGCAGCACGTGGCTGAGCAGGTCCCAGCTGTGCGAGTGCATGGTCGAGGTGGTCGGCCGCAGCGGCGGCGGGTCGGCCGGCCAGGCGTGCACGCAGATCCCGTCCGGGCCGGTGCGTTCCACCGGCAGGCAGGTGAAGCCGAGCGGGTGCCGTACGGCCAGCAGCGGCCGCCGCCCCTCGGCGACGTCGTCGAGGACGTCGAGCACCCAGCCGCGCAGCAGCTCCGGCCGGGCGCCCCGGTCGATCTCCCGTTCGAGGTCGGCGTAGGTCATCATGCGTACGGGTTCCTCGCCTGGATGGCCCGGCTCACGATGTCGGCGACCTCGCGGTCGCCGTAGGACCGGGGTAGCGGCAGCCCGAGTGTGGTGAACAGCCGGCGGACCTGCTCCACCGAGGGCTCGTCGTCGAGCTTCACCGGCGCGGCGGCCTCGACGGGCACCCGCCGGCTCTGCTCGCGGCTGTACTGCAACTCGATGTTGAACCGGTTGTAGTAGAGCTCCTTGCGGTCGATCCGCAGCGCCGGGGTCTGCGGGTTCTCCTGCGTGATGATCACGCAGGTCGAGGAGAGGTCGTAGCGGAAGGTGGTCATCTGCGCGGAGAGCCGGACCTCGACGGTGAGCAGCCCGGAGCGTTGCAGGTGCCAGCAGGCGGCCAGCACGGTCGCGTACGACTCCTTGCGGGTGCGGTCCACCGTCCACCGCTCCCCCGGCGCGTCCGGATCCAGGCTGCGCCGGAACCGCGCGTACCGCTCGCAGACCCCCTCGTCGGTCGGGTCGATGATCTCGATGGCGAAGTGGAGGGTGGCGTTGCGCCGGCGGGCGTGCTCCAGGCACTCCGGCAGGGTGACCGCCCGGGTGAAGGTGCCGGTGCCGCCCTTGAAGTTCCACCGGTCGGTGTGCCGGCGCGCCTCGGCCAGCGCCTGCCCGACCTCGCTGCCGTGCAGCACCCGGACCATGGAGACGCTGTCGATCGCCCCGCGGGCCCGGTTCAGCGCTCCCTCCGGGCCGGTGATCTCGTGCATCTGCGGGACCAGCTCGGTGAGCCGGTCGCGAGTGTCGCGCATGACCTCCCGCACCTGCTGCTGGGCGGTCTCCCGGCGCAGCCGGTCGCGCAGCACGGCCTGCGCGAGCACCGCGAGGACCAGCAGGATGGCGCTGTTGACAACGTCCTGGCTGACCGTGTTCGTCAGGCCGAGGACGGCCACGGTCACGGCCAGCAGCAGGCCGATGAACGCGTCGAGATTGTTGACGACCCAGGTGAACAGGCGCGCCATGACATCCCCCGGTCGACGACGGAACCTCCATGATAGCCCTTTGTCAATATCACCATCACGCGCTGTTCGGCTGCCCCGTGCCCCTCGGTGACGGCGCCCCCGCCGTGCGCCGCGCGGCGCAGATCAGCGAGCCACCGAGCCCCGGCGCGACCCGGGCCAGCAGCCGGGAGGCGACCCAGCGTCCACCCGGGAGCCGCCAACCGACCTCGTTGGACCGGATCGCCAGCGGCGCGAACCCGGCCCGGCACAGCACCCGCCGCAGCAGCGACGCGGTGAACGGCCTGATGTGCAGCCACAGGTAGGGGTGCAGCGGGTCCACCTGGCGGGGCGCCCGGCCGGCGAGGAAGGCCAGCCGGTCCTGCGCCGGCGCCAGGTTGGGGGTGGTCAGCACGAGCAGCCCGCCCGGGGCGAGGACCCGGTGGCACTCGCGCAGCAGCGCGAGCGGGTCGTAGACATGCTCGATCAGCTCGCCGGTGAGCAGGCCGGCGAAGCTGCCCGCGCGGAACGGCAGGCCGCGGGTGGCGTCCAGGCAGACCGGCAGGGCCGCGCCGCCGGCGGCCTCCCGGGCCGCGCCGAGCGCGGTCTCGGCCATGTCGGCCACCACGAGCGGGCCGGGCAGCGCCGCCGGGTCGAGCATGCTGCGCGGGCCGCAGCCCAGCTCCAGCACCGGCCGTCCCGCGGGCACGCCGTCGACCATGAGCCGGGCCGCGACCGCCCGGCGGATCCGGTGGTACGGGTCGTCGACGTACCCGTTGACCTGCGCGCCGTCGTGGTAGCTGCGCCGGTTGGCGCGGCGGCCGTGCGCCTGCGCGCTGCGCGACGAGGTCCCGGTCGGCGGCTCGGCCATCGTACCCTCCACTGCGGTCGTCGCCCCCGTCGGCGGCGCCCGTCTCCAGCCTCGCACCGCTCCCGCCCGGCGGCCCGGAAATCGACCCGGTACGCCGACGCGGCGGCCGGGATGCCGGCCGCCGCGTCGCGGTGTCGGGTCAGATGGCGCGGGCCCAGTCGAGCCGGCTGCTGTCGTCGTACTCGTCGCCGGGGATCCACCAGGGCTCGCCGAAGCCGCTGGTCGAGACGATGATGTTGCCGCCGTCGGGGGCCTCGTTGGTCGGCGGCACCGACAGCGCGGCGCAGTAGCGCCCGTCGGGCGAGAACACCGGGGACAGGTAGTACCGGGGCTCGTCGGTGAGCCGCTTGAGGCCGGTGCCGTCGATCCGCACCGAGCCGAGCGCCGCTCCACCGAGCACCTCGGTGTCCCGGGTCCACCGGTTGGTGCAGAACACCACCCGCTCCGAGTTGGGCATGAAGACCGGCCCGTGGAAGAGCTCGCCAGCCGCCTCGGGGGTGTAGATCGGCCGCACCTTGCCCGTGGCCAGCTCCAGCGTACGCAGCTGCGACCCCTCGGAGCGGCTGACCCAGCGCATGACGATCATTGAGCCGTCCCGGGACCAGTTCGGGTACGACATGGTGTGTCCCTGGACGAGCACCCGCTTCGCGGCCGTGGCCACGTCGACCGCGACCAGGGTGTCGTTCCCGATGACCAGGGCGATCTGCGCGCCGTCCGGGGACCACGTCGGGGCCCCGTAGTGGGTGCCGAACGGGTCGGCGAGCAGCTTCCGGATCTCGCCGGTGACCCGGTCGAACAGCGACACGTACGGCATGAGGCTGCCGTCGCCGGACCGGGCGTTGTTGATCCAGGCCACGTAGCGGCCGTCGGGCGACGTGGTGGCCTGGTCGCCGTCGGCGAGCAGCCGCTGCGGCGTGGTGTGGCCAGGGTTGACCTGGAGCACCCCCCAGCCGACGCTGACCAGCCACGGCCCGTTGACCACCCCGGTGGACTCCGCCGCGGCGGCGGGCGCGGCGGTCAACCCACCGGCCAGGCCGGCCGCCGTGGCCGCGCCGGCCAGCGCGGCGGCACGCAGCAGTGCACGTCGATTCATCTCAGTCATGAAACACCCCCGTGATAGACGTCGCTCCACCCTCCTGAACGGACGATCAGGACGGCATCGGGCGAGTGGCCGGTCCACCGTCGGCCACACGGTCATCCCGTACGGTCACCGCCCTGCGGGCCGGTACCCTCGCCCCGGTGACCTCCGACGCGCTGCGCCGCGCCCTCACCGACCCGGGCGACCCGCCGCTGCTCCCCCTGCCCGGAGTGGCCGCCGAACTGCTCGCCGCCCTGCACGCGCCGCCCCGGCTCGCCGCGCACCTGCGGCTGGTGCACGACGTCGCCCGGCAGCTCACCGCCGCGTTCGCCGAACGCTTCCCGTTGGTGCCGTTCGACCGGCAGGCGGTGCTGTTCGGGGCGGCGATCCACGACCTCGGCAAGGTCGAGCACCCCGAGGAGCTGTCCGGGCCCGGCTCGGCCCACGAGGAGGCGGGCTACCAGCTGCTGCTGCGCTTCGGCGTCCCCGAGGAGCGGGCCCGGTTCGCCGTCACCCACGCCGCCTGGCACGCGCCGGGCGTACAACTGGAGGACCTGCTGGTCAGCCTCGCCGACAAGGTGTGGAAGGGCAAGCGCGTCACCGACCTGGAGGAACTGGTGGTCGACCGGCTGGCCGACATCACTGGGCAGCCGCCCTGGCAGGCCTTCCTCGACCTCGACGACGTGCTCGCCGGGCTGGCCGGCGACGCGGACCGCCGGCTCGCCTTCCAGGCCGAGCACCCGGTGCACGGCTGATCCGTCCGGTTGTTACCCGGCGGTTACCCGGCTGCGAAGCCGCTGTGGCACGGCGCGCCGACCGTCAGGGCAGGGACACCGGACGGGGTCCCGGCACACCAGGGAGGCCACCATGAGACTGAGGAGAACACTGCTGGCGCTGGTCGTCGTGCTCGGCGGGCTGGTCGCCGGCACCGGCGGCGCCAACGCGGCGGTGCCGTACTGCGGGATCACCTGGGGCAGCACGGCCAAGTCGGCCGGCACCCTCGGCACCGACCCGCTGATCGAGGTCCGCACCGGCCGGCACGACTGCTGGGACCGGGTGGTCTTCGAGTTCGCCGGACCGGCGAACGGCTACTCCGTCGCCTACGGCGAGACGTACACCGAGGGGCAGGGGCTTGCGCTGAGCCCGTACACCGCCGGTGGCGCGCTGCTGTCGGTGTCGCTGCGGGCCCCCGCGTACGACGACGCGCACGCCGCCACCCTGCCCTACCGCGCCGGTGAGCACGCCGCGTCCGCGCTGGGCTACCGCACGCTGCGGGACGTCGTCTTCGGCGGCAGCTTCGAGGGCTACACCACCTTCGCGGTGGGCGTCCGCGCCCAGCTGCCGTTCCGGGTCTTCGTGCTCAGCGGCCCCGGCACGCACAGCCGCATCGTGATCGACGTGGCCCACCAGTGGCAGGCATGATCTTTCCGCAGGTGAGAGGGGCCGACCGGCCCCTCATCACCGTCCGTTGCGCCCACGCCCCGCGGCGTCGCGCCGGACTACCCTGAGTGGTCATGGAGGGCCGCGTGCTGGTCGTCGAGGACGACGCCTCCATCCGGGAGGTGACCGCCCTCGGCCTGCGCCGGGCCGGGTTCCGGGTGGACACCGCCGCCGACGGCCCGGCCGCCCTCGCCGCGTGGCGGGCCGGCCCGGTCGACCTCATCGTGCTCGACGTGATGCTCCCCCGCCTCGACGGATTCGAGGTGTGCCGGGAGATCCGGCGCACCAGTCAGGTGCCGATCCTCATGCTCACCGCCCGTACCGACACCATCGACGTGGTGGTCGGCCTGGAATGCGGGGCCGACGACTACCTACGCAAGCCTTTCGACCTGCCGGAGCTGGTCGCCCGGGTCCGCGCCGTGCTCCGCCGGACCGTCGCCCCGGCTCCCGAGACCACCGTGGCCGCCGGCCCGCTGGAGATCGACCCGGCCCGCTTCGTGGCCCGCAAGGACGGCCGGGAGCTGACCCTCACCGCCACCGAGTTCCGGCTGCTGCTGGAGCTGGCCCGGCGGCCCGGCCAGGTGTTCACCCGCGAGCTGCTGCTCGACCGGGTCTGGGGACACAGCTACCTCGGCGACTCCCGGCTGGTCGACGTCGCCGTGCAGCGCCTGCGCGCCAAGGTGGAGGACGACCCGGGCGCCCCGACCCTGATCCGGACGGTCCGCGGGGCCGGCTACAAGCTCGCGACGGGGTGAGCGCGCCATGGTGGCCGGCAGAGTCGTACCCGGGCGGCTGCGGCGCCGGCTCGTCGTCGCGTTCGTCCTCGTCGCCGGCATGTCCGCCGGCGCACTGGCCGCCGGGTCCTACGTGATGCTCCGGCAGGCCCGGTTCGACGGCTCGCTGCAACGCGCCGCGGCCGACGCCCGCTACCAGCTGGTGGTCGCCGCGCAGTTCCTGCCGCTGACCGACGCCCGCCGCACCGACCTGCTGGCCAGCTTCGAGGAGTCCGGCCGGCACGTGCTGCTGGTCACCGGGGACACCGAGGCGTCCAACCCCCGGTACGCGCCCACCCCCGACCCGGACCTGCGGGCGACCGTCGCCGCCGGGCAGCTCGGCTTCCAGCGTAGCCCCGGCCGGCCGCACCTGCTGGTCGTCGGCGGCCGGATCCCCGGCTCCACCGCCGAGCTGTACGTGGTGACCGTCGAGGACGACCTCGTCGACGCCCTCGACCAGCTCCGCACCGCCTCGGTGGTCGGCTGGGCGGCGGTGGTGCTGCTCGCCGCCGGCGTGGGCAACGCCCTCGCCCGCCGCACCCTGGAACCCGTCGGCCGGGCCAGCCGGGCCGCCCGGGCCGTCGCCGAGGGGCTGCTGCACACGCGGCTGCCGGTGCGCGGCCGGGACGAGTTCAGCGCCTGGGCCACCTCCTTCAACGAGATGGCCGAGGCGCTGGAAACCAAGATGGAAGCACTGTCCCAGGCGCAGGCCCGGGAGCGGCGGTTCACCGCCGACGTGGCGCACGAGCTGCGTACCCCGGTCACCGCCCTGGTGGCGGCGGCCTCGCTGCTCGCCGACCAGCTGGACACCCTGCCCGCCGACGCCCGCCGGGCCGCCGAACTGCTCGTCGCCGACGTGGTCCGGCTGCGCCGGCTGGTCGAGGAGCTGATGGAGATCTCCCGCCTGGACGCCGGGCGGGAGGTGCTCGCCACCCGCCCGGTGGACGCCGGCGCGCTGCTGCGCCGGATCGTCGCCGGCCACGGGGACGCCGCCCGGGCCACCGTGGCCGGCGACGCGCCGCCGGTGGTGACCGACCCGCGCCGGCTCGAACGGATCCTGACCAACCTGGTTGCCAACGGGATGGAACACGGCGGCGGCGACCTGCGCGCCGAGCTCCGGCACACTGGCGCCGAACTCGTCATCGAGGTCGCCGACCGCGGCCCCGGCATCCCCGCCGACCACCTGGCCCACATCTTCGACCGGTTCTACAAGGCCGACCCGGCCCGCACCGGCCCCGGCAGCGGACTCGGCCTGGCCATCGCCCGCGAGAACGCCCGGCTGCTCGGCGGCCGGCTCGACGTGGCCAGCGAGGTCGGCCGCGGCACCCGCTTCCGCCTCGCCCTCCCCCTCGACCCCGGGGACCGGCCGTGCGACGCCTGATCCCGCCGCTGGCCGCGCTGCTGCTGCTCGCCGCCGGCTGCGCCCCGCCGCGCACCGGCAC
>NZ_MUYZ01000131.1:0-16929 GCF_003013775.1 Micromonospora sp. MH33 | reverse complement strand
CCGGCCGCCGCGGCGGCGGCCATGTCGGCGCCGATGTCGCCGACCAGCACACAGCGGGTCGGCGTGGTCCCGAGCGCCCGGGCCGCGGCGTGCACCAGCCCGGGGGCCGGCTTGCGGCAGGCGCAGCGGTCCGGCTCGCCGTGCGGGCAGATCTGCCAGCTGTCGAAGGGCCCGAGCAGCTCCTCCACCCGCGCGTTGACCCGGCGCAGGTCGGCGGCCGTGAAGCAGCCCCGGGCCAGGCCGGACTGGTTGCTCACCACGGCCAGGCGCAGCCCGGCCGCCCGCAGCCGGTCCAGCGCCTCGCGGGCGCCGGGCAGCGGACGGACCTTCTCCGGGTCGCCGTTGTAGGGCACGTCCTCGACGAGCGTGCCGTCCCGGTCCAGCAGCACCGCGTCGTACAGGCCGGACGGGAACCGGTCAGCACCCGGGTCAACCCGGGCTGACCTGCACTGATCCCGCTCGTGGTCCCGTCGCACGGGCGGCGGGTTCCCGACCCCCCGGGGAGTAAACATCAACTTCGGCGGAGCCGCCTCCGCCGGTGCCGCACGGCCGGTCCGCACCCCGCTCCCGCCGGCCCGGTCCGGCGTTACCCGCCACCGGAGAGAAGCTAACCCGGCCGCCGTTAGCGGGGGTCGGGGCGGGGGTATGGGGTTGCGGTGGCGATTGTGGAGAAAGTGATCGACGCGCCTCCGCAGCGGATTTTCGACGTGCTGGCCGACGGGTGGACGTACAGCGACTGGGTGGTGGGCACGGTGCACGTCCGGCAGGTGGACGACACCTGGCCCCGGGTGGGCAGCCGGCTGCACCACAAGGCCGGTCCGTGGCCGTTCTCCCTCGAGGACACCTCGACGGTGCTGGAGTGCGACGCCCCGCACAGGTTCGTGGTACGGGCCGGGCTGTGGCCGGCCGGCGAGGCGATCGTGGTGTTCCGGCTGGAGCCGCTGGACGGCGACCGGACCCGGGTCACCGTCGGTGAGGACTTCGCCGCCGGTCCGCTGCGCTGGGTGCGGAACAAGCTCAACGACCTGGTGCTGCACCAGCGGAACAAGGAGACGTTGCGCCGGCTCTCCGACATCGCCACCCGGCAGAAGGTGGACCGGTGACCCAACGGGTGGTGATCACCGGGGCGAGTGCGGGCGTCGGGCGTGCGGTGGCCCGGGCGTACGCGGCGCGTGGCGCGCGGCTGGCCCTGCTGGCCCGGGGCGCGGCCGGGCTGGCCGCCGCCGAGCGGGACTGCCGCCGGCTCGGCGCCGCCGAGGTGCGCACCTGTCAGGGGCGCCGAGGGGGTGTTCACCGACCAGGCCCGCCGGCACTCGACGGCACTCTGGGTGAGCGCGCACAAGCCCGCCGTGTCCGCGCTGACGCTCGGCGGGCTGCTGGTGGCGGCAGGCGGGCTGGCCCGCCGGCTACGCTGACCCGCCCGCCCCGGCGGACGGTCCGGAATCCTCGGGCGGGCGTCTGTGCGGACCGCGCGGAGAGGACTGGCTACCCTCTCAGGTGAACCTGTCGGCCGACCGAGGATGTCCGTGATGATCGAACCCGTGCAGTTGCCCTCCCCGTGGCGCGACGCACGCCTGACCGTCGTCGTTCCGACCTACAACGAGGCGGGCAACCTCCCGACGGTGGTCGAGCGCCTCCTCGCGCTGCCGCTGCCGGCGTTGAAGGTGCTCGTCGCGGACGACAACTCCCCGGACGGCACCGGTGAGGTCGCGGACAAGCTGGCCATCGAGCACCCGGACCGGGTGATGGTGGTGCACCGCCCGGGCAAGGAGGGCCTCGGCCGGGCGTACGTGGACGGCATCGGGCGGGCGCTGGACGACGGCGCCGAGTACGTGGCGCAGATGGACGCCGACCTGTCGCACCCGCCGGAGGCGCTGCCCGGCATGCTCGGGGCGCTGCTCTCCACCCAGGCCGGCGTGGTCATCGGCTCGCGCTACGTGCCGGGCGGCGAGCTGGACGAGAACTGGCCGCTCTACCGTCGCGCGCTCAGCGGCTGGGCCAACCTGTACGTGCACACGCTGCTGCGGGTGCGGATCCGCGACCTGACCGCGGGGTTCAAGATCTGGCGGGCCGACGCGCTGCGCGACATCGGCCTGCAGCGGGTGCAGTCCAACGGCTACAGCTTCCAGGTGGAGATGCACTACCTGGCCACCAAGCTGGGGCACACGATCCTGGAGGTGCCGATCCGCTTCGAGGAGCGCCGCGAGGGCGCCTCGAAGATGACCACCGCCACCAAGATCGAGAGCGCTCTGATGCCGTTCAAGCTGCGCACCCGGCACCGCAACCTGGACACCTGACCCGCCGGCACCTTCCGCACGGACACTCGCCTCACGCTGCGTCATGATGACGCAGCGTGAGGCTTTGTCGTCGGGCCACCACAACCCCGAACCTTCGGGTCAGCGGTAGACGGTGCGGTGCGCGGCGCCGATCACGCC
This sequence comes from Micromonospora sp. MH33, assembly GCF_003013775.1. NCBI lineage: Bacteria > Bacillati > Actinomycetota > Actinomycetes > Micromonosporales > Micromonosporaceae > Micromonospora > Micromonospora sp. MH33. The sequence continues at coordinate 14,494 of NZ_MUYZ01000131.1, read as the reverse complement.
CGCGTACAGGTCGCCGGTGAGTAGGCGGTCGCGGGCCAGGGCGGCCCGGGCCGCGTTCGCGCCGGGCGCGCCGTGCACCCCGCCGCCGGGGTGCGCCGAGGCGCTGGCCAGGAAGAGCCGGTCCACCGGGGTGTCCGCGCGGCCCAGGCCGGGAATCGGCCGCAGGAAGAGCTGCTGGTACGCGGCCGCGGTGCCCCCGCCCAGCGCGCCACCGACCAGGCTCGGCTCGGCGGCCTCCAGGTCGGCCGGGCCGGCCACGTGCCGCCCGACGATCAGCGAGCGGAAGCCCGGTGCGGCCTCCTCCAGCACCTCCTCCATCCGCTCCACGTGCCCGGCGACCTCCTCGGCCCGCCAGTTCCGGCGGAACGGCAGGTGGGTGTACGACCAGAGCGACTCGGTGCCCGGTGGGGAGTGGCTCGGGTCGGCCACCGACATCTGCCCCAGCAGCAGGAAGGGGTCCCGGGGCAGCTCGCCGCGGGCCAGCGCCCCCGCGTACGCGGTGAGCCCGTCCAGGTCGGCGCCGAGGTGCACGGTGCCCGCGCCGGCCACCGCCCGGTTCTTCCACGGCACCGGCGCCGACAGCGCCCAGTCCACCTTGAGCGTGGAGCCGTCCCACTTGAAGTGCGCGAGGTCCTCGACCAGCCGGGGCGGCAGCGCCGCCGCACCGACCAGGTCCAGGTAGAGCGCCGGCGCGGGAACGTCGGCGAGCACCGCCCGGCGGGCCCGCCAGTCGGCGCCGCCGGCGGTGCGCACGCCCACGGCCCGACCCCGGGCGGTGAGCACCCGGTCGACCCGGGCTCCGTACTCGATGCGGCCGCCCCGCTCGACCAGCCGGGCCACCAGGGCGTCGGTGATCCGCTGCGCGCCGCCGACCGGCACCGGCCAGCCGACCTGCTGGCCGAGCATGGCGAGCAGCCAGCCGTACACGCCGGAACCGGCCTCCTCGGGCGACAGGTCGGTGTGGAGGGCGCAGCCGGCCAGCAGCGCCGGACCGCCCTCGCCGGCGAAGAGCTCGTCGCCGAGCTTGCGTACCGGCACCACGAGCCGGCGGGCCAGCCGCAGCGCGCCGGAGACCTTCAGCCGGCGCAGCAGGGTCAGCCCGCCGCGTACCGGCGGGAAGGGACTGGTGATCACGTCGAGCATCGGCTCGGCCACCTGGCACCAGTCCGCGTACGCGTGCCGCCAGCGGTCGCCGTCGCCGGGGGCGAACGCCTCCAGCGAGGCCGCGGTGACGTCGAGGTCCCGGTTGACCACGGCCGCGCGGCCGTCCGGAAGCAGGTGGGCCAGCACGTCCGGGGAGTTGGTCCAGGACAGCCCGTACCGCTCCAGGCCCAGGCCGCGCAGCACCGGCGAGGCGTACCCGAGCGGGTAGAAGGAGCTGTAGAGGTCACTGAGGTAGCCGGGGGCGGTCACCCCGGCGGAGCGCACCGCCCCGCCGGGCACCTGGGTGGCCTCCAGCACCAGCACGTCCCAGCCCGCGTCGGCCAGCAGGTTCGCGGCCACCAGCCCGTTGTGCCCGGCCCCGATGACAACGGCGTCCGCGGTGGAAATCATCCGAGCCGCCTACCCGGCCGGTTACCGGGCGAAACGCGTTTGCCTCGCCGGGGTCGGGGCATCCACTGCCGCATGTACACGGTTGCGCAGCTCATAGGTGGAGTCTGGGGTGCCGGTGGCGAGGGGGGCGAGCTGGTCGTACACGATCCGGCCGACGGCTCCCCGGTGACCACCGTGCCGGTGGCGACGGCGGACGAGGTGGCCAAGGCGGTCGAGGCGGCCCGCGGCGCGGCGGCGGAGTGGGCGGCGACGGCCCCGGCGGAACGGGCGGCGGCGCTGCACCGCGCGGCGGACGCGGTCGAGGCCGCCGCCGACGAGTTGGCGCAGGCCACCACGGCGGAGATGGGCAAGCCACTGGACGACGCGCGCGGTGGCGTGGCGGCAGGGATCGGCACGCTGCGACAGTACGCCGAACTCGGCCCGGTGCGGGGCGGGCGCACCCTGCACGGCGCCCCGTCCGCCCTGGACTTCATGACCCCCGAGCCGCGCGGCGTGGTCGCCGCGATCACCCCCTGGAACGACCCGGTGGCGGTCTCCTGCGGCCTGCTCGGCGCGGCCCTGGTCACCGGCAACGTGGTGCTGTACAAGCCGAGCGAGCGCACCCCGGCGACCGGCTGGCTGCTGGCCCGGGCCCTGGACCAGGCGCTGCCGGCCGGGGTGCTGTCGCTGCTCACCGGTGGCGCCGAGGTGGGCGCGGCGCTGGCCGGCCAGGACGTGGACGTGGTGGCCCACGTCGGCTCCACCGCCACCGGCCGGGCCATCGCCGCCGCCGGCGCCCGCACCGGCGCGAAGGTGCTGCTGGAGAACGGCGGCAGCGACCCCCTCGTGGTGGACGCGGGCGTGGATCCGGTCTGGGCGGCCGAGCAGGCGGCGCTGGGCTGCTTCGCCAACGCCGGGCAGATCTGCGTCGCGGTGGAGCGGATCTACGTGCACCGGGACGTGGCCGAGGACTTCGTCGACGCCCTCGTGGAGCGGGCCGAGGCGCTCACCGTGGGCCCGGGTCGGGACCCGGGGACCCAGCTCGGGCCGCTGGTCGACCGGCGGCACCGGGACCACGTGCACGGGCAGGTCACCGCGGCGGTGGCCGAGGGGGCGCGGGTGCGCACCGGGGGCGCCGTGCCGGACGGGCCGGGCGCCTTCTACCCGGCGACGGTGGTCAGCGACTGCCGGCACGAGATGGTGCTGGTCCGCGAGGAGACCTTCGGCCCGGTCGCCCCGGTGGTCGTGGTCGACTCGTTCAGCGAGGGCCTGCGCTGCGCGGCCGACTCCCCGTACGGGCTGGCCGCCACGGTGCTGACCGGCTCGATGAGCCACGCCCACCGGGCCTGGCGGGAGCTGCCCGTGGGCACCGTCAAGGTCAACGCGGTGTTCGGGGGCGCGCCGGGTGGCGCCGCGCAGCCGCGCCGCGGCAGCGGCCAGGGCTTCGGGTACGGCCCGGAGCTGCTCGACGAGTTCAGCGCGGTGAAGGCGGTGCACATCGAGGCCCCGGGCGGCGGCCACTGGTGAGCGGCACGACGGGAGCCCGGGACCTGCGCGGTCCCGGGCTCCCGTGTCGTCACGGGCCGGTCAGCGGCCGCCGCGCGCCTCGCGGGTGGCCTTGTCGTTCGCCTTCTCGATCGCCTTGACCAGTTCCGGCTTGGTCATCCGGGACCGGCCCGGCACGTCGAGCTTCTTGGCCACCTCCATGAGGTGCTCCTTCTTGGCGTTGGCGTCCACGCCAGCGGCCGTGGGGGCCCGCCGGGCGGGGCCGCCGCCGGCCGCCTGCCGGTCGCTCGGGCCCTTGCGTCCCTTCGGCTCCCAGTGGTCGCCGACCTTCTCGAACTCGTGCTTCACCGCGGCGAAGGCGGTGCGGTGCGCCCGCTCCCCCTCGCCGTACGTCTCGACCGCCGAGTCGTGCGTCTTCTCCCAGGTCCGCTGCGCCTTCGCCGGGGAGCGCCGCAGCGTGCTGGGCAGTACCTCGCGCCCGGGCATCTCGTCCTCCTCCGTCTGCGTGTGATCCTGTATCCGTTCCCGCCGCCCCGGATCGCAAACCGGCACCCGGTTTGTCGATTTCCCCCACCGGGTACCGGCGGGGCCACGTGCCGGAGGTGCGCCCGGTGCGCGGAGGAGGCGGTCATGGCGGCGACGACGGATGCGGCGGCCGGCGGCCGGCAGCGGGCCCGGATCCCCCGCCGGGTACGCCAGTTGAGCTGGGCGACCTGGCGCGGGGTGCTGGTCCGCAGCGGGCGCAACTTCGTCAAGGACAACTGCGCCGACTGGGCCGCCGCGCTCACCTACTACGGGGTGCTGGCGCTCTTCCCCTCGACCATCGTGGTGGTCGCCCTGGTCGGGCTGGTCTCCGACGGGCCGCGCACGGTGGACACCGTGATCGACCTGGCCCGGGAGATCGGCGCCGGTTCGGTGGTCGGCAACGACGCCTTCGGCACCGTGGTACGCAACGTGGTGGAACAGCAGGGCCCGGCGAAGGTGCTGCTGAGCTTCGGTCTGCTCGGCGCGCTCTGGTCGGCGTCCGGGTTCATCGGGGCGTTCACCCGGGCCTCCAACGCGATCTACGGCGTCGAGGAGGGGCGGCCGTTCTACCGGCTGCGGCCGGTGCAGATCGGGCTCGCCGGGGTGTCGCTGGTGCTGCTCGCCGTGGTGGCCGTGGGGCTGATCGTCAGCGGCCCGGTCACCGACTTCGTGGGCGACCGGCTGCACGCCGGCGGGCTGACCCGCACGGTGTGGACGGTGGCGAAGTGGCCGCTGCTGGCGCTGGTGGCGATGACCCTGCTGTCGCTGCTGTTCTGGATCGCCCCGAACGTCCGGCAGCCCCGGTTCCGCTGGCTCACCCCGGGTGGGGCGCTGGCCCTGCTGGCCTGGGTGCTCGCCTCCTTCGGCTTCGGCCTCTACGTGGCCAACTTCGGCTCGTACGACGTGACCTACGGCAGCCTGGGGGCGGTCATCGCCTTTCTGGTGTGGCTGTACCTGTCGAACTGCGCGCTCATGCTGGGCGTGCAGGTCAACGCGGAACTCCAGCGGGGGCGGATGATGCAGGCCGGCGTCGAGCACCCGGACGAGCCGGTTCTGGCGCCCCGCGCGACGCCGGATTCCTGACCGGCTTGGCCCGGTTCGGGGTGGATGACCGGATCGGCGGGCCGCCGTCGGTTTACCGGCGGCCCCCTCGGGCATGTCTGTCGGCATGGAACGAGTCAGCAGCAAGCACTCGCCCAGGGTTGACGAGAACATGAGCCAGGAGGTCAGCGGCCTGGTCCAGGGGCCGGGGGCCGGTGGCTCCCGCGTCGAGGAGTACCGCCAGCCGGAGCCGGCGGGCGAGGACCAGCCGGAGCCGAAGACGCTCACGGCCGGCGCCAGCCGCGGCGGCAACCCGCAGGGAATGAGCATGGACGACGTCGAGGCGCGCAGTCGGCTCGGCCGGTTCATCACCATGACCGCCCTGCCCGGCGACCGCGACACGCTGGTGGCCAACGCGCGGGAGAACCAGGCGCCCGCCGACATCATCGCCGCCCTGGAGGGACTGCCGGAGGGCACCCGCTACCAGACGGTTTCCGAGGTGTGGGCCGCGCTCGGGCACAAGAACGAGACGACGCGCTGGTGAGCGGACCGGCCCACGGTCCGCGAACAGACACCGGCGGGACAGGAGGAACACTGATGAGCGGCGTTATGGAACACGTGGACGTGTCCGTCCCGATCCGCACCGCGTACGACCAGTGGACGCAGTTCGAGGAGTTTCCGCACTTCATGGAGGGTGTCCAGGAGGTCCGGCAGCTCTCCGACACGATGACCCACTGGACGGTGGAGATCGCCGGCGTGAAGCGCGAGTTCGACGCCGAGATCACCGAGCAGTTGCCGGACGAGCGGGTGGCCTGGCACTCCACCGGGGGCACCCAGCAGGCCGGCGTGGTGACCTTCCACCGCCTGGACGAGGGGAACACCCGGGTCACCCTGCAGATGGAGTTCGAGCCGCACGGAGTGGTCGAGAAGGCCGGCGACAAGCTGGGCGTGGTGGACCGCCGGACCAAGGGCGACCTGGCGCGGTTCAAGCAGTACATCGAGCGGCGCGGTCAGGAGACCGGCGCCTGGCGCGGCAAGGTCGACCGGCCGACCCCCTGACGTCGCCGCCCCCCGGTACGCGAACCCCGATGGCCGCCGGCGCTCCGGCGGCCATCGCCGCGTCCGGGGCCGTTTGCGATCATCCGGCCCGGGTACCGCAGGGGAATGACCGACAACGACAGCCACGTGTGGCGCGACGAGGAACGCACTCCCCTGCACGAGCTGGACAAGGCGATCGCCCGGTCGACCCTCGACGGGCAGGCCGACGACGCCACCGGCAACGACGCCGGCGAGGAGGCCGCGTTCGGCCACGGGCCGGAGGCGGTGGACCGGGGCGCCGGCCCGGAGGCCGAGCGGCGGGAGATGACCGACGCGGACCGGGCGTACCGGCCGTCCACGACCGGCCGGACCGGCCCGGACAGCATGTGAGCCCGTCCCCCGGGCCGGTGCGGGCGCGGCCCGGGGCGCGGAGGTCGGTCAGGACGCCGGGCGGGCGCGGCGGTCGCCGACGGCGTACAGGGCGATGAGGGTGACCGCGAGCACCACCAGCGTCGGGCCGAGCGCGGCCACCGACACCCGGGCCAGCAGCACCCCGACCGCGGCGGGCACCAGGGCGGCGCCCAGGCCGGCCGCGCCGATCTGCAGGCCGATGGTCCGGTCCGCGTGGTCGCGGCCCACCCGTTCCGCCGTGGTCAGGGTGAGCAGCGGGAAGACCGGCGCCGCCGCGAAGCCCACCACCAGCAGGCCGGCCACGGTCACCCAGCCCGGTGCGGGCAGCGCGATCAGGACCGCTCCCCCGGCCATGCCGAGCAGGCTGCCGCGCAGCACTCGGGCAGTGCCGAGTCGCTCCGCGACCACTCCCTGCACCACCCGTCCCACGAACAGGCTGCCCCAGTAGCCGGAGACGCAGAGCCCGGCGACCGCCGCGGCGAGCCCTCGCCCCTCGGTGAGCAGCAGGAACGCCCAGAGCCCGGTGGACACCTCGATCGCCACGTAGATGGCGAACGCGGCCCCGCCGAGCCAGACGGCCGGCAGCCGCAAGGTCGCGCCGATGGAGTTCCGGCGCGCGGCCCCGGCGGGCTTGCCGGGCACCACCTGCGGGGCGATCGGGTCGGGCGGCCGGGTCGCGCCGGCCGGCGGGCCGCCACGCCAGAGCCGCACGGTGAGCGCGAACGCGGTGGCCAGGGCGAGCTGGGCGGCGGCCACCACGGCGTACCCCCAGCGCCAGCTCAGGCCGGCGCCGAGCACCGCGGTCATGATCAGCGGACCGATCGCCACGCCCAGGCCGAAGAACGCGTGCATCCAGTTCATGTGCCGGGGGCCGAAGGCGGCGGCCGCGTACGCGTTGAGCCCCGCGTCGATCGCCCCGGAGCCGAGCCCGAGCACCAGCGCGAAGCCCACCATGACGGCGAGCGCGGGGGTGCTCGCGTAGCCGGTGAGGGCGACGCCGGCCAGCAGGGTGCTGCCGGCGAGCAGCCAGCCGACGCCGAGCCGGGCCAGGGTGAACCCGGCGAGCACGCTGGAGGTCAGGTAGGCCACGGTGCCCGCCGTGAGGACCACCCCGACCGCCTCGGTCGGCACGTCCAGGTCCCGCCGGATGGAGGGCCAGCCGACCCCGATGAGGCCGTCGGGCAGGCCGAGGCTGACGAAGGCGAGGTAGGCCAGGAGCAGCAGGGCGGGGCGGGGCGGAGCGGGGGCGCGGGACACGAGGACCCATCTTGCCCAGCCCGCGCCCGGGGCGGTTGGCCGGGCGGTCCGCCGGTGCGGGCCGCGCTCAGCCGAAACGACAAAAAGTGCGATACGGACGGTCGAGAAAACGGACAGCCCATCTAGAATCGGCCGAACGGCTGACGGCGATGCCCCTGTCCCGCGCAAGACTTTCGGGATGCAACAGGGCTCCGGTTTCCTCTCCCAGCGTCAGCGCCGCCTGGCGTGGCTCGGCTTCCTGCTCGCCGCGATCCAGGCGCCCGTCGCCGCCAAGCTGGTCGACGACAGCTCCTGGCTGTTCAGCCTCGTGGTGGCGCTCATGGTGGCGACCGTGATCATCGCCGACGACGGCGTACGCCGCCAGCCGGCCCAGGCCCGCTCCTCCGACTGATCAGTCCTCGGCCGGACGCGCCTCGTGCCCCGGCCGTCCCGGGCTGCGACGGCGTTCCTTCATCTCCGCCTCGTAGAGGTGCCGCCGGCCGTCCACCAGCTCGTCGCGGGCCTGCCGGTCCAGCTCCCGGAAGAGCGCGTAGTACCCGTCGTCGAAGTCCTCGACGATCTGGAAGGTCCAGCGGCCCGCGATGACGTTGCGGCCGAGCAGTTCCCCCTCGATCCGCTCGGCGAGCTGCGGGTGCCCGGCGGAGCGGAACAGCGCCACGGCGTCGTCGAGCATCAGGTCGGCGTGCCCGATCAGCTGGTGCAGCGAGTAGAGGTGCCCGCGCGCCCGCTCGACGCACTCCAGGGCCTCGCTGAGCTTGCCCAGGGCCTCGACCGTGGCGTCAGTCACGCCGGCCGGCCGGCGGTGTGCCCGGTCCGGTCCGTCCGCCTGCTGTCCCATTCCGTTCCTCCGCGGGGTCGGCTGCGCGGTCTGCGCGGTTTCCCTTCTGCCCCCGGACGCACGGCTCAATCCCCCTGGGCGGGGGCCGGCATCAGCCGGACGACCCGGCCATCGGCCGGTCGGCCGAGGTTGCCCCGCTCGCGGCGCGGCTAGCCTCGGTCACCATGCGTGTGCCGAACAACCGGGTGGCGACCCGTTCCGCGGCGGTGGCCGCGAGGTCCAGTCTCACCACGCTCACCGCCGTCGTCGGCACCGCCGGTCTCGCCGCGGCCGCCGCCAACCCCGGCCTGCTCGCCGCGGTCGACCAGCACGCCGCCGCCGTCCGCGACAGCCTGCACGGCGACCGCCGCCCGCTGACCGTGGCGGCGCTCGCCGGGTACGCCGAGGGGATGCGGGACGCGGCGCGGGAGCAGCACGGCTGGCAGCCGCCGGTCGAGCCCATCGACTGGTCTGAGCCGGACTGGCTGCTCACCCGCCTGCTCGCGGTCTGCCTGCTGACCCGCGCGCTGGACCCCCGCGACCTGGCCTGAGACACGGCGGAGGGTGCCCGCGATCGCCCCGCGGACACCCTCGTCGCCCCGTTCCTCCTCAGCCGTTCGGCCGGCGGAACTGCTGGGTCTCGTCACCCGTGCTGCCGGATTGGTACGTGCCCTGCGCGCCGGACATCGACGACTGCGGCATGGCCGGGCTGGGCTGGCCGCCCCGATCGGCCATCTGCCGCTCGTAGTCGCTGCGACCGGCGCCCTGCGCCTGGCGCTGCTCCTTGAACGCCCGGGACTCCTCGGCGACCCGGTTGAGCCACCCGTCCCAGCGGGCCTGCATCGGCTTGATCAGACCACCGCCCACACCGACCACCAGGATCCCGGCGATCGTGCCGAGGAACGCGATGAGCACCGGTGTGGTGACCGTGGTGGCGATGCCCACCTGGTTCAGCGCGGCGATCACGCCGAGCGCCAGGATGAAGACCGCCGCCACGTCGGCCAGCACGCGGCCGTACGAGAGCCCGCCGAGCGCACCCGAGACCAGCTCCCGCACCGCGTTGGCGATGGCCGCGGCGATGACCACGATGACGATCGCCACGAAGGCCCGTGGCAGCCACGAGACGACGCCACGGATCAGGTCACTGATCGCGTTGGGTCCCCACACCCCGAAGGCGAACTGCAGGGTGAACAGCAGGACCGCGTAGTAGGCCAACTTGGCCAGGATGTCGCTTGCGTCGTACCTGGTGCGTTCGAGCGCGCGTTTGACGCCGCCACGTTCGACGGCGCGGTCGAACCCCACCCGTTCCAGTGCCGCGTCCACGATTTTGAGGACGGCTCGGGCGATGAGCCAACCCACCACGAGGATCGCGATGAACGCGATGGCCCTCGGGATGAAGAGCAGCACCGACCTCCAGAAATCGGTCAGGGCGTCACCGATGTCGGCCTGCCCGACCGCGAGGGTTTTCGGCATGTTGTCCCTCCTGTCGCGTGAACTGCGCCGCCCGCATACCCGGTGGTTTCGGCAGCACGCCGAGCCGACCCGGGGCAATTTCCCGACATGCCCGTCCGAACCGGCCCTGACCTGCCCTAACAGCCGTGCCGATGCCGGCCGCCGGCCGACGCGGGCGCGTGATCGAAACCTGACCGCCAGGCTCCGGTTAGGCTGCGGTCATGCCAGGCACCGTCGGGCGGGTCCCCTCGCCATCAGCCCCCACCCCGGGAGCGCCCGCCGGACCGGACGCCACCGGGTCCGCGGCCGCCGCCGTCCTGGCCCACCCGTGGGCGGACACGGCGCTCGGCGCGCCCGCGGGCTGGGACCCGGCGGTCCGCGCCGTGGTCGACCTGGTGCTGGCCTCGCCGGTGCCGATGGCCCTGCTCTACGGCGAGGACCTGGTCCTGCTCTACAACGACGGGTACGCGGAGCTGATCGGCGAACGGCACCCGGCCGCACTCGGCCGGCCGGCGGCCGAGGTGTTCGCCGACCTCTGGCACGACCCCGCCGCTGGCGAGGTGGTCACCCGGGTCTACCGGCGGGGCGAGCCCTACCTGGAGCGGGAGGCGGTGCTGCCGGTCGACCGGCACCGGGCCGGTCCCGCCGAGCCGGCGGTGTTCACCCGCGGCTACTCCCCCGTCCGCGACTCCACCGGCCGGATCATCGGCGTGCTCACCGTGGCCGCCCAGACCACCCAGGTCACCCAGCAGTTGCAGAGCCTCAGCGACTTCGCGGCCGCGCTCTCCGGCACCCTCACCCTGGACGACGTCGCCCGGGTCACGCTGCGGTACTGCCTGCACTCCTTCGACGCCGACCGGGTCTCGTTCGTGGTCGACGAGGGCTCCGCCTGGCGGATGGTCCGCCGGGTCCGGGGTGAACTGCTGGACGAGGCCGACGAGCGGCTGCCCCCGCTGTGGCGGCGGATGCCCGCCGACTCGGCGATCCCGATCGTGGTGACCGCGCGCAGCGGCGTGCCGTCCTTCGTCGCCGACGGCCAACCGCTGCGGGACACCGCGGCCGACCGGCACGACCAGAAGATCCGGGCGCTCGCCTCGCTGCCGCTGCGCTCGACGGTGATCCGCGGCGCGCTGACCGTCGGCTACCAGGCCGCGCACCCCTGGTCGCCCGCGGAACGGGCGTTGCTCGCCGCCTCGGCGGAGCTGGTCGGCCAGGCCGCCGAGCGGGCCCGCCGCTTCGAGACCCAGCACGGCACCGCCCAGCTGCTGCAACGCAGCATGCTCCCGGAGCAGCTGCCCGACCTGCCCCGGCTGCGGATCGCCGCCCGGTACGACCCCGGCGTCGACGGCAACGCCGCCGGCGGCGACTTCTACGACGCGTTCGTGCTACCCACCGGCGCGCTCGGCGTGGTGCTCGGCGACGTGGCCGGGCACGACGTGCAGGCCGCCGCCCGGATGGGCCAGGTACGCGCCGCGCTGCGCGCGCTGGCCCTCTCCGACCCCCGGCCGGACGCGGTGCTCGGCGGCCTGGACCGGCTGGTGGCCAGCCTGGGCACCGAGGGCGGCACCCACGAGCTCTTCGTGACCGTGGTGTTCGGGGTGATCGAGGCCGACCGGGAGCGGATCACCCTGGCCAGCGCCGGACACCCCGCGCCACTGATCCGGCGGTGCCCGGCCGATGGCCAGCCGGTCGCCGAGTACGTCGAGGTGCCGCCCGCGCCGCCGCTGGGCCTGGGCTGCCGGCCGCGGACGGTCACCGTGCCGTTCCGCCCCGGCGACACCCTGCTGCTGTTCAGCGACGGGGTGGTGGAGCGGCGCTGGCAGGATCTGGGCGCCGGGCTGGCGGGCCTGGGCGCGGCGGTGACCGCCGCGACCAGCGGCGACCCGCGGGCGCTCTGCGCGGTGGCGAGCGCTGCCGTGCCGGGCGCCACCGAGGACGACGTGGCCGTCCTGGCCGTCGAGCACGCGGTCAAGCCGAGCCGGTCGGCCAGCATGGAGGTGCCGGCCGAGCCGACCGCGCCGAGCCGGGTCCGGCACTGGCTGACCGCCCAGCTCACCGACTGGCGGGTGCCCGAGGCGGTGGTCGGCGCGGCGGTGCTCTGCACCAGCGAGCTGACCACCAACGCCCTGCTGCACGCCGGCACCGCCGCCCGGGTGGAGATTGACCTGAGCGCGGAGCGGCTGCTGGTCTCGGTCGCCGACTCCGGCACCCGCGGGCAGGTGACCCGGACACAGACCGACACGCTGAGCAGCCGCGGGCGCGGGCTGGGGCTGATCGAGGAGCTGAGCGACGCCTGGGGCACCGACCCGACGGTGCGTGGCTCGACGGTCTGGTTCGAAATCCTCATCCCCGCCGGGTGAGTCGCGCGTCGGCGCGGACCCGGGCGGGTAGAAGGGGAGCCATGCCTGACGACAACCGCTGCGGTGTCCTCTTCGACGTGGACGGCACCCTGGTCGACACCACGTACCTGCACACGGTGAGCTGGTGGGAGGCGCTCCGCCAGGGTGACCACCGGGTGCCGATGGCGCGGATCCACCGGGCCATCGGGATGGGTTCGGACAAGCTCCTCGACCACCTGCTCGGCGCGGAGCGGGACCGGGACGCGGACGGCAAGCTGCGGGACACGCACGACGCGCTGTACGCCGAGTACTGGGAGCGGCTGGCGCCGCTGCCCCGGGCCGTGGACCTGCTGCGCGCCTGCGCCGCCCGGGGGCTGCGGGTGGTGCTGGCCACCTCGGCGGCCGAGCACGAGGTGGCCGCCCTGCGGGCCGCCCTCGACGCGGACGACGTGATCGACACGGTGACCTCCTCGGCGGACGCGGCGGAGAGCAAGCCGGCGCCGGACATCCTGGAGGCGGCGCTGGCCCAGTCGGGACTGACCGCCGAGCGGGTGGTGTTCGTCGGCGACTCGGTCTGGGACGTGGCCGCCGCCGGCAAGCTGAACGTTCCCTGCATCGGCCTCACCTGCGGCGGCACCAGCCGCGGCGAGCTGGCCGGCTCGGGCGCGGTGGCGGTCTACGACGACCCGGCCGCCCTGCTGGACGGTCTCGCCGACAGCGCGATCGCCGCGCTCACCGATCCGACGAGATCGGTTCGCGCCCCGCGCCGGGCCGGCGAGACGGTGATCGGTCCCACCGGGGAGAAGACAGACACCGAGGCATAGTCCCCTCCTCCACGGGGCACTGGTGACCACCTGCCCGCACCGTGGGCGGCGGAGGGGTGGTGCCGTGGAACCGGTCGATGTCGCGTTCGCCCTGGTGGGCATCGGTGCCCTGCTGGCGGGGATCCTGCCCCGGGTGCTGGAGCGCCGGCCGCTGTCGATGCCGATCGCGTTCCTCAGCCTCGGCATGCTGGTCTTCCTGCTGCCCACCGGGCTGCCGACCCCGGACCCGTTGCGCTGGCCGGAGCTGACCACCCACCTCACCGAGGTCGGCGTGATCGTCGCGCTGATGGGCGCCGGCCTCAAGATCGACCGGCCGTTGAGCTGGGCGCGCTGGTCGTCGACCTGGCGGCTGCTGGCCGTCGCCATGCCGCTGTGCATCGCCGCGGTGGCGCTGCTCGGCTGGTGGTGGGCCGGCCTGGTGCCGGCCGCGGCGCTGCTGCTGGGCGCCGCGCTCGCCCCGACCGACCCGGTGCTCGCCTCGGACGTGCAGGTGGGCGAGCCGACCGACGTGGAGGACTCGGAGGACGAGGTGCGCTTCGCGCTCACCTCGGAGGCCGGGCTGAACGACGGCCTGGCCTTCCCCTTCGTGTACGCGGCCATCGCGATCGCCACCACCAGCCTCGCCCCGGCGGACTGGCTGGCCCACTGGCTCGCCGTCGACGTGCTCTACAAGCTGGCCGTCGGGGTGGGCGGCGGGCTGCTCGTCGGCTGGCTGCTCGGCAAGCTGTTCTTCCGGGCCCCGAGCGAGCTGCGGCTGGCCCGGCACGCCGAGGGCTTCCTGGCCCTCGCCGCGACCTTCCTGGCGTACGGGCTGGTCGAGGTGGTCGGCGGGTACGGCTTCCTGGCCGTGTTCGTGGCCGCCCGGGCGATCCGGGCCGCGGAGCGCACCCACGAGTTCCACTCCGTGCTGCACGACTTCGCCGAGCAGGTCGAGCGGCTGCTCACCGTGCTGTTGCTGCTGCTCCTCGGCGGTGCGGTGATCGGCGGCATGCTGGCCCCGCTGACCTGGCCGGCGGCCCTGGTCGGGCTGGCCCTGGTCCTCGTGATCCGGCCGCTGGCGGGCTGGCTGTCGCTGCGCGGCGCGCCCGGCCGGCCGGCCGAGCACTGGGTGATCTCGCTGTTCGGCATCCGCGGCGTCGGCTCGTTCTACTACCTGGCGTACGCCACCAGCAGGACGGACTTCCCGCAGGCCGAGCTGCTCTGGGCCACGGTCGGCCTGGTGGTGGTGGTCTCGGTGGTGGTGCACGGGATCGCCGCCACCCCGGTCATGCAGTTGCTGGACCGCGCGGGCGAGCGGACCCGGGACGCCTCAGAGCGGGGCCGGGCGGACGAACCCGCCCTGGGCGGCGTCCGGGGCTGACCGCGGCACGGGCACCCGGGCGGCCGGCAGCTCCAGGCGCAGCCGCACGGTGGTCACCCCGGCGGCGACGTGCACGTCCACCAGGTCGCAGAGCCGGTGCACCAGCAGCAGCCCCCGGCCGCGCACGCTGCCCACCGGCGGCGGGATCCGGCCGGCCAGCGGGTCGGCCAGCTCACCCGGGCCGCTCACCTCGCAGACCAGTTCGCCGGCGACGGCCCAGCACCGCGCGACCGCCGGTCCGGTGCCGTGGCTGAGCGCGTTGGAGGCCAGCTCCGTGACGGCGATCCGCAGGTCGTCGACCCGTTCCGCGGCGAGGCCGGCGGCCTCGGCGACGGCGGCGACCGCCGCGCGCAGCGCCCCGAGCCGGTCGGGCCGCACCGGTTCGGTGTGC
>NZ_MUYZ01000130.1:0-17066 GCF_003013775.1 Micromonospora sp. MH33 | reverse complement strand
GGCCGGCGTGCTGGTCGGCCGGCCGCTTCTCTGGGCCCTGGCGGCCGGCGGGCGGGCCGGCGCCGAGGCGGCCCTGGCGCTGCTCGCCGCCGAGTTGCGCGACGCGTTCATCCTCAGCGGCTGCGCCGACCCGGCGGCCGCCCGCGAGCTGCGCACCCGGACCGGAGGCTGACGTGGAGCCGGTGGACCTGGCCGTCACGGTCCTGCACCCGAGCGTGGACGACCCGGCGTTGAACTCGATGAACTTCCTCAACGAGGTGGCGCAGCACTACCCGGACGCGGTGTCGCTCGCCGCCGGCCGGCCGTACGAGGAGTTCTTCGACTCGGCGGTGCTGCACGAGCACCTGGACGCCTTCCGCCGGCACCTCGCCGACGACCTCGGCCTGAGCCCGGCGCAGGTTGACCGGACACTGCTCCAGTACGGCCGGACCAAGGGCATCGTGCACCACCTGATCGCCCGCCACCTGGCCGTCGACGAGCAGCTCACCGTCGACCCGGAGGCGATCGTGGTGACCGTCGGCTGCCAGGAGGCGATGTTCCTGGTCCTGCGCGCGCTGCGGGCCGGGCCGCGGGACGTGCTGCTGGCCGTGGCCCCCACGTACGTCGGGCTGACCGGCGCGGCCCGCCTGGTGGACCTGCCGGTGCGCCCGGTCACCGGCGGCCCGGACGGCATCGACCTGGCCGACCTGCGCGACCAGGTGCACCGCGCCCGGGCCGAGGGGCTGCGCCCGCGCGCCTGCTACGTGATGCCCGACTTCGCCAACCCCTCCGGGGTCCGCATGGACCTGGCCCAGCGGCGGCGGCTGCTCGACCTGGCCGCCGGGGAGGACCTGCTGCTGATCGAGGACAACCCGTACGGCCTCTTCCCGGCCGCCGACGCCGAGCGGCTGCCCACCCTCAAGGCGCTGGACACCCGCCGCCGGGTGGTCTACCTCGGCTCGTTCGCCAAGACCGTGCTGCCCGGCGCCCGGGTCGGCTACGTGGTCGCCGACCAGCGCGTGGCCGGCTCCGACGGCACGGTCGGCCCGCTCGCCGACCAGCTCGCGAAGATCAAGAGCATGGTCACCGTGAACACCTCGCCGATCAGCCAGGCCGTGATCGGCGGCGCGCTGCTGGCCCACGACTGCTCGCTGGTCGCGGCCAACGTCCGGGAGCGGGCCGCGTACGCCCGCAACCTGCGGCACCTGGTCGACGGGCTGGCTCGCCGCTTCCCGGCCGGCGGCCCGGTGCGGTGGAACGTCCCGGCCGGCGGGTTCTTCGTGGTGGTCACCGTGCCGTTCGCGGTGGACGACGCGCTGCTGCACCGCTCGGCCCGCGGGTACGGCGTGCTCTGGACCCCGATGGCGCACTTCTACGACGCCGGCACCCCGGTGAACGCGCTGCGGCTGTCGGTCAGCGCGGTCACCCCGGAGCAGATCGACCTGGGCCTGGACCGCCTCGCCGCGCTGATCACCGAGGAGTCGGCCGGCGCGGTCGGCGCCGCGGTCAGCGCGCGTACGGCCCCCTGATCTCGCCGGATCCGCGCACCACCAGTCGGGTGGCGGGTGGGTCGCCACTGGTCTCCGTCCAGCCGCCGGAAGATCAGCGAGGCGGCGACCCGCCCCATCTCGGCCGGGTCCTGGGCGACCACCGTGACCGCCGGCTGGACCCGAACTGCCGGCCGTCCCTCATGGGCGAGCCGGCGACGGTCCTGCGCCGGGTCGAGGAACTGGTGGCGGCGAGCGACGTGGTGAAGGTCAGCCGGGAGGACCTGGCCTGGCTCCACCCGGGACGCGGGCACGAACGGGTCGGCCGGGAGTGGCTCGACCGGGGCGCCGTCCTCGTCGTGGTGACCTGCGGGGACCGTGGAGCGTGGGCGGGTACCCGGCACGGCGAGGTGCGGGTCGACGCCCCGCCGGTGCGGGTGGTGGACACCGTCGGGGCAGGGGACGCCTTCACCGCCGGCCTGCTGGCCGCGCTGGCCCAGCGGGACCTGCTCGGCGTCGCGCGGCGGGCCGCCCTCGACACCGCCGACCCAGCCACGATCGCCGCCGTGCTCCGGGACGCCGCACGAGTGGCCGCCTGGACGTGTGGGCGGAAGGGAGCCGATCCGCCCACCCGGGCCCAGCTGACCGCCCTGCCCGTCCCGGCCTGACACCGCACCGTCGCCGTTCCGCCACCACCCGTGTTCCCGGGCGGGCGGGCCACCGTTGATAATGGACGGATGGTTGCCTGGGAGTACGCGTTGCTGGTCCGCCGCTATCAGGGGCAGGGCCGCAATTTCCACGTCTCGTTCGTCTGGTACGGCCCGGACGGTTCGCGCACCGACGTGACCGCGTACGGCGACACCGCGATCGCGCACCTCAACCGGGTCGGTCGGGAAGGCTGGGAGCTGGTCTCCGCCGCCGAGGACGTGAACAACGTGCAGGGCAGCACCGAGGTGCACCGATACCACCTCAAGCGCCCCCTGCGCTGACCGGCTAGGTTGATCCTCCCAGGTCAGGGGAGGAGCAGCGGGTGGGCCGGTACGTCGTCGGGGTGGACTTCGGCACGCTCTCCGGGCGGGCCGTGGTGGTCGACGTGGCCGACGGCGCCGAGCGGGGCAGCGCGGTGCACGCGTACCGGCACGGGGTGATCACCGAGCGGCTGCCCGGCGGGCCGGCGCTGCCGCCCGGCTGGGCGCTCCAGGACCCGGCCGACCACGTCGAGGTGCTGCGCACCGCCGTGCCCGCCGCCGTCCGCGCCGCCGGGATCGACCCGGCCGAGGTGGTCGGCGTCGGCCTCGACGCCACCTCCTGCACGGTGCTGCCCACCCGCGCCGACGGCACCCCGCTCGCCGAGCTGCCGGAGTTCCGGGACCGGCCCCACGCCTGGCCGAAGCTCTGGAAGCACCACTCGGCGCAGCGGCAGGCCGACCGGATCAACGCCCTCGCTGCCGACCGCGGCGAGCCCTGGCTGGCCCGGTACGGCGGGCGGGTCTCCGCCGAGTGGCAGCTCGCCAAGGCACTGGAGCTGCTGGAGGAGGACCCGGAGGTCTTCCGCCGCGCCGACCGCTGGGTCGAGACCGCCGACTGGCTGGTCCGGCGGCTCTGCGGCCGCGAGAGCCGCAACGCCTCGGCCGCCGGCTTCAAGGGGCTCCGGCAGGACGGCCGCTACCCGACCCCGGATTTCCTCGCCGCCCTGCATCCGGGCCTGCCGGACCTGCTGCCCAAGGTCGACGGGCCGCTGCTGCCGCCGGGCGCCCGGGCCGGCGGGCTGACCGTCGAGGCGGCCGGCTGGACGGCTCTGCCCGCCGGCATCGCGGTGGCCGCCGGGGCCATCGACGCGCACGTCACCGCGGCGGCGGCCAGGTCGGTCGCGCCCGGCCGGATGCTCGCCGTGCTCGGCACCTCCACCTGCCTGATCATGAACGCGGAGACCTGCCACGAGGTGCCCGGCGTCTGCGGCGTCGTCGAGGGCGGCGTCACCGCCGGCCGGTGGGGCTACGAGGCCGGCCAGAGCGGCGTCGGCGACATCTTCGCCTGGTACGTCGAACGCGCGCTGCCCGCGTCGTACGCCGAGGAGGCCGCCCGCCGCGGCGTGTCCGTGCAGGACCTGCTCGACTCGCTCGCCGCCGACCAGCCGGTGGGCGGGCACGGGCTGCTCGCGCTGGACTGGCACAGCGGCAACCGGTCGGTGCTCATGGACCACGAGCTGAGCGGGGTGCTGGTCGGGCTCACCCTGGCCACCCGGCCCGAGGAGATCTGGCGCGCACTCCTGGAGGCGACCGCGTTCGGCGCCCGCACCGTGATCGAGGCGTTCGAGGCCGCCGGCGTACCCGTCAACGAGCTGACCGCCGCCGGCGGGCTCACCGCCAACCGGCTGCTGCTGCGCATCTACGCCGACGTGCTGCGCCGCCCGCTGCACGTGCTGGACGCCGCGCACCCGGCGGCGCTGGGCGCGGCCATCCACGCGGCGGTGGCCGCCGGCGCCTACCCGGACGTGGAGACCGCGTCGGCGGCCATGGGCGCCTCCCGCCGCGAGACCTGGCACCCGGACCCGGCCCGCGCCGCCGCCTACGACGAGCTGTACGCCGAGTACCGCGCCCTGCACGACCACTTCGGCCGCGGCGGCACCAACGTCCTCCACCGCCTCCACCACATGCGCCACCGCACCCCCTGACCGCCCCACCCCCGCCCGACCCCGCCCCGCCCGGCCCTGCCGGGCCCGGTGATCATGAAAACGGGGACGCCCCGCTCGGCCGGGGGCCGGGCGGGGCGTCGGGGAGAAGGCGGCTTGGGTCAGCCCAGGTCGACGGCGGGGTAGAGGGGGAAGCCGGTGAGCAGGTCGCTGGCCTGCTTGCTCACCGTCTCGGCCAGGGCCGGGTCCAGGACGTACTTGGCCTTGGACGGGGTGCCGTCGGCGTTCGCGCCCGGGGTGGTCTGGCTGAGCACGGTGTGCATCAGCTCGGCGGTGGTGTCCATCTCGTTGGCGCCCAGCCCGCGGGTGGTCAGCGCCGGGGTGCCGATCCGGATGCCGGAGGTGTACCAGGCGCCGTTCGGGTCCTGCGGGACGGCGTTGCGGTTGGTCACGATGCCGGAGTCGAGCAGCGCCTGCTCGGCCTGCCGGCCGGTGAGGCCGTACCCGGAGACGTCGATGAGCACCAGGTGGTTGTCGGTGCCGCCGGTGACCAGCTTCGCGCCCCGGCGCAGCAGCCCCTCGGCCAGCGCCTGGGCGTTGTCCACGATCCGCTGCGCGTAGCCGGCGAAGTCGGGGCGGCGGGCCTCGGCCAGGGCGACGGCCTTGGCGGCCATCACGTGCGGCAACGGGCCGCCGAGCACCATGGGGCAGCCCCGGTCGACCTGGTCGGCCAGCTCCGGGCCGCAGAGCACCATGCCGCCGCGCGGGCCGCGCAGCGACTTGTGGGTGGTGGTGGTGACGATGTGCGCGTGCGGCACCGGGTCGAAGTCGCCGGTGAAGACCTTGCCGGCGACCAGGCCGGCGAAGTGCGCCATGTCGACCATGAAGGTGGCGCCGACGGAGTCGGCGATCTCCCGCATGATCCGGAAGTTGACCTTCCGGGGGTACGCCGAGTAGCCGGCGACCAGGATCAGCGGCTTGAACTCGCGGGCCGCCTCGGCGACCTTGTCGTAGTCGACCAGGCCGGTGGCCGGGTCGGTGCCGTAGCTGCGCTGGTCGAACATCTTGCCGGAGATGTTCGGCCGGAAGCCGTGGGTGAGGTGGCCGCCGGCGTCCAGCGACATGCCGAGCATCCGCTGGTTGCCCAGCTCGCGGCGCAGCGCGAACCAGTCCGCCTCGGTGAGGTCGTTGACCTGGCGTACCTGGGCCTTCTTGAGCGCCGGGGACTCGACCCGGTCGGCCAGGATGGCCCAGAAGGCGACGAGGTTGGCGTCGATGCCGGAGTGCGGCTGCACGTACGCGTGGGCCGCGCCGAACAGCTCCCGGGCGTGCTCCGCGGCGAGCGCCTCGACGGTGTCGACGTTCTGGCAGCCGGCGTAGAAGCGGCGGCCGACGGTGCCCTCGGCGTACTTGTCGCTGAACCAGTTGCCCATGGCCAGCAGGGTGGCCGGGGAGGCGTAGTTCTCGCTGGCGATGAGCTTGAGCGATTCGCGCTGGTCGGCCAGTTCGGCCCCGATGGCGTCCGCCACCCGCGGCTCGACGGCCCGGATCACCTCCAGCGCGCTGCGGAAGGCGGTGGATTCGGCGTTCAGCGACATGGAACCTCCTGGTGACGTGCGGAAGGCCCAGGCGCTCGGCAGGCGTCCTCATGACGGGGCCGCTCCCCGATGGTTCTCCATCCCCACGCGCCAGTCACGGCCCGCGCCGATCCTACCGGGTTGCGTCGGGGCCGGACGGGCGCACCTCCGCCGCGCGCCGGCGGGGTTGGGCCGTCCGGGGCTGGGCAGAACCCGCGGCGGGCAAGATCGTCCCGGACCGGCTGAAGGCGGAGCGGCACCGGAAGATGGCCGAGCCGGGGTCGGGAAGTTGAGCGGCGGCAACGACGGCGGGACCCGGCCGAGGCCGGGTCCCGCCGTCACGTCGTGCCGGATCAGGCGATGACGGCGTCCAGCGACTTCTTCAGCGCCTTCGGGGCGGCCGGCGTCTTCGGCGCCTTCGGGCGCAGGTCGATCATGCGCTGGCCGATCTCCTGAAGCTGGTTACGGCCGAGCGCCTCGCGGACCTTGGGGAACCACTCCTGCTCCTCCTCCTCGACGTGGTGCAGCACGTTCTCGATGAGCACCGTCGTCTTGGCGTTGTAGCGCTCGTCGTCCGCGTCCATGGTGAAGAGCTCGAAGCAGAGCACGTCGGCGACGTGGTGCTCCTCGTACGACTCCAGGATGTCGTCCTCGACGTCGGGCACGAGCTTGCGGACCTCCGGGTACATCACCTCGTTCTCGAGGTAGGTGTGCACCGTCAACGCCTCGAGGATCTGCTTCACCAACTTCTGCCGCTCGCTCGCCGGCCCCTCCTCGGCGTCCTGGAAGGTCTTGAACAGGCGGCGCATCTCCTTGTGGTCCTCCTTGAGCAGGACGATCGCATCGGTGGACACCGGGGTACCTCCTAGAGTCGGTTGATGTCGCCCCCCTACCCCCGTCCCGACCAGGACAAACGAATGGGGCCCGGCGACACGTCGCCGGGCCCCACCGTTGGTGCTACCGCTACTTGACCACGTTGTACGCGTCGACCATGCCGGCGCCGTAGAACCCGTTACGCGCGCCGCCGGAGCAGGTCGCGTCGTACAGGTGCGGGTTGGTCGCCGAGATCAGCGGCACCGGGTTGTAGACGCCCTCCGGGCAGGACTTCGCGACCGCCGTGCGCTCCAGGAACGACGACAGCTGGCCCGGGGTCATCCCCGGGTGCGCCGACAGCGCCAGCGCCGCGACGCCGGTGACGTGCGGGCCGGACATCGACGTGCCCTGCTTGTACCCCCACCCGTTGGTCCGGGTGACGGTGTTGAAGGTGGTCGACAGGATGCCGTCGGTCGAGGTCGACCGCACACCCTGGGTCCGGTACCGGGTGTCGCCACCCGGCGCCGTCACGTCGATGACACCCTGGCCGTAGGAGGAGTAGTAGCTCTTCGCCCCGGTCGGGCCCACCGCACCGACGGTCACCACGCCCGGCGCCTCGGCCGGCAGGTCGAGGCAGGCGTTGGTGAGGTTCACGCGCTCCTCCGGCGTCCCGTTGTTCGGGCTGCCGGTGTCGGTGATCTTGTGCGCCAGGTCGTAGTTGGAGTTGCCCGCGGACGCCACGTTGAGCACGCCCTTGGACTGCGAGTAGCGGATGGCCCGCTGCACGGCCTGCCACACCGGACGCTGGCGCGCGTCGTTGCGGCAGTTCAGCTCCCACGGGTCGATGTAGTAGCTGTTGTTGGTCAGCTGCATCCCGTGGTCGGCGGCCCAGAGGAACCCGCAGACCGCGGCCTCCGGGTAGATGTAACCGTCGTTGTTGACCACCTTGACGGCGGCGACCTTGACGCCCGGCGCGATGCCGGTCACGCCGACGCCGTTGACGGCGGCGGCGATGGTGCCGGCCACGTGGGTGCCGTGGTCGCTGTTGGTCGGGTTCCACGCCGCCTCGGTGGTGTCGACGACACCGCCGATGCAGGACGTGCTCTTGTCCTTGGCGATCTGGGTCGCCAGGTCCGGGTGGGTGCTGGAGATGCCGCTGTCCAGCACGCCGACGACGACGTTCGCGCTGCCGTTGTTGACCGCGTGGGCCTGCGGGACGTGGATCATGTTCATGTCCCACTGCTGGCCGTAGAGCGGCTCCTTGGTCGGGTCGCCGGTGGCGCTGGCGACGTCGGCCGCGGAGACCTCGACGGTCTCGCCCTCGTCGAGGGCGGTGCCCAGGCCGGCGGTGGACGCGACCGACTCGACGCCCGCGCCCGCCACCTGCGTGGCGAAGTCCGGGTTGGTCGAGCGGACGACGAGCACGCCGATCTGGTCGTAGGTGGCCACGACGGTGCCCTTGGCGGCCGCCACGCGGGCGGCGGCCTTGCTGGTGTTGGCGCCCTGCGGGGCGAGGACCAGATACGAGGTGTCCGGTCCGGCGGCCGCCGCCGGTGCCAGCCCGCCGGTGAGGGCGAGGCCGACGCCGAGCGTCGCCGCGGACGCGGCGGCCAGTGTCTTGCGACGGAGGTTCTTCACACAGACTCCCAGGGTGCCGATCCGGCCGGACCCACTCCCTGGCGGGGAGGGGCCGGCGGAAAACGAGCAGGCTGCTCGCCTTCGAGGGATCAGCGTAGGTAGCCGGTGTGGTGTTACACACATCCGAACGGACGAACAACAACCGTCAGACGGTGGCCAACGTGTAGGGAATCTCGTCGAGCAGCTCGCGGGCGAGGAAACCGATCCGCCCGTACCGGGGGACCAGGCGTTGCCCGCTGACCGCGTGGGCGAACGCCGCCCAGCAGGCCGCCTGCGCGGGCTCGGCGCCCCGGGAGAGCAGCCCGGCGAGCAGCCCGGCCCGGACGTCGCCGCTGCCCGAGGTGCCCAGGCCCGCGTCACCGCTCTCCTCCCGCCAGGCCCGCCCGTCGGGGGTGGCGATGTGGCCGTAGAGGGAGACCACGGCGTCGTACCGGTGGGCCAGCTCGACCGCCTCGGCGTCGAGGTCGTCGCCGGGCTTCCGGTCCAGGAGGTGCCGGGCCTCGGTGAGGTTGGGGGTGAGGACCACCCTGCGCCCCGAGCCGACCAGCAGGTCCGGCTCGTGGCTGAGCGCGCCGAGGGCGTACGCGTCGAGCACCAGCGAGGTTTCCGGGCCGGCCGCGTCGAGGACCACGTGCAGCACTGCCCGGGTGGCGTCGATGTCCTTCAGGCCCGGGCCGAGCGCCACCACGTCCGCCTCGGCGACCAGGCCGCCGAGCAGGTCGCCCGGGTCACCCTGGACCGCACCGTCGGCGGTCTCCGGCAGGCCGACCACCAGCGCCTCGGGCACCTGGATGCTGAGCGCGGCGGCGGTGGACTCGGCGGCGGCCAGTTGCAGCACGCCGGCGCCGGCGCGCAGGGCGGCGACCCCGGCGAGCAGCACCGCGCCGGGGGTGAACCGGGACCCGCCGACCACCAGCACCGTGCCGCGGGCCTCCTTGCCGCCGGTCGGCACCGGCAGCGCCCAGTCCCGCAGCAGCGCGGGGGTGATGACCTCAGACCGGCTCGGCATGGACCTCGTCCTCCCTGGTCGGCCGCGCCCCCTGCCGGTGCAGGTGGGCCACGTCGTTGAACACGTCCGGGGTCAGCCGGCCGGTGGCGTCGGCCGACCAGCCGGTGACCGAGCAGTTGGCGATGACGTGCTCCCGGGTGAGTGCCATCAGCTCCGCCTCGGTGAGCCCCTCCACCAGGTAGCGCAGCAGGAAGACCAGCGCGTCGTGGCCGAACAGCAGCACCCGGCCACCGGCGTGGTCCCGGCGCAGGTCGCCGAGGAGGGTGCGCAGCCGCAGCGCCACGTCGGTCCACGACTCGCCGCCGGGCGGGCGGTAGTAGAACTTGCCGAGCCGCGCCCGGCGCGCCGCCTCGTCGGGATAGCGCTGCCGGACGCCGTGGCCGGTCAGCCCGTCGAGGATGCCCAGCTCGCGGTCGCGCAGCCGCTCGTCCCGGCTCGCCGGCACCCCGGTGCCGGCGAGGGCCAGCTCGGCGGTCCGCACGGCCCGCAGGTACGGCGACACCACCGCCACGTCCGGCCGCCGCCCCTCGGGCAGGCCGGCCAGCCACCGGCCGGTCGCCCGGGCCTGCTCCTCGCCGGTGGGCGACAGCGGCACGTCCGCGTCCCGGTGGGTCAGGTCGATCAGCTCGGCGCCGGTCGCCTCGGCCGCCGTGGCCGCGACGTTCGCCGTGCTCTCGCCGTGCCGGACGATCCAGAGGGCTGCCAGTTCCGCCATGCGGCCTCCGGTACCCGGGCCGTCCGGCGGGTAACCGTCCGGTCGGCGGCGGTCCGGCGGGTCCGGGGGCGTGAACGGCGGCAGGGCGGGTAAGCGCGGTCGGCTGACCGGAAGCCGACACAGGGGGAGGTGTGCCGTGGCGATGATGGTCCGAGAGCCGATGAGCCCGGTGAAGGACAAGAACTACGACCTGATCCACGCGGTGCAGATGTCACTCCAGCACATCTGGCAGATGGAGACGTACATCGCCGACGCGGAGGACCGGGGCGACAAAGAGCTCGCCACCTGGTTCCGCAAGATTCAGGAGAACAACCGCAAGGCCAGCGACCAGGGCAAGAAGATGCTCATGGACCGGCTCCAGAAGGAGAACGGCTGACCGTACCCCGGTGGCCGGGTGGGTGTGCACCCACCCGGCCACCGGCGTGTCCGGGGCCGGATCGGGCGGCGCGGCGTGGCATCGACCGGGCAGAATGTCGTCCGGCGTACCGGGGTGGGCCCGGTGGCCGGGGAGGCGACGCATGGCGACGGTCATCAGGGGTCTGCGGGAGGCGCTGGTGCTCTTCCTGATCGCGGTGGTGACGATCGGGATCGCGGTGGGCGTCTGGGTCGCGCTCAGCGGCGGCGACTTCGTCCACCGGCTGGGCGTGGCGTTCATGCTGGTCGGCGCGGTGATCGGGATGACCGGTGACCTGACCCTGAGCCGGATCGGCATGCTGCCGGCCCGGTCCACCTTCGGCCTGGCTCCGGAGCGGGAGGACGGCGGTGGAGGGCGGGTGCTCACCGGCGTCGGCATCTTCCTCTTCGTCTCGGTGCCGCTGATCATCGTCGGGGTTCTGCTCATCACCTGACCTCCGTCCGCCCCGCTGTCGGTGGGGCCGGTTATGGTCCCCGCACATCGCGGGTGATCAAGGAGACGGCGTGCGCAGATTCGACTTCGTCAGCGGCAACGCGGCCAAGTTCTGGGAGGTGGACCAGAACGGCAGCACGGTGACCGTCCGCTACGGACGGACCGGCGCCGAGGGGCGCACCCAGGCCAAGGAGTTCGGCACCGCCGCCGAGGCCGCCGCGCACGCCGACCGGCTGGTCGCCGAGAAGCTCCGCAAGGGGTACGTCGAGTCCGGCACCGCCGCCGCTGCCCCGTCCCCCGCTGACGAGGCGGGCGAGCCGGCCGCCGGTGAGCTGCCGGACGAGGAGACCTTCGTGGTGCCCGCCGGGTGGCGGCGGCTGCTGGTCCCGCGCCGCGGCGGTGCGACCGGGCCGGCCCTGCCGAGCGCCGCCAAGGCACGTGCCGCCGGGCAGAAGGTGCTGGCACCGATCGCCACCGAGCTGGCGGCGGTGGCCCGGGACGCCGAGGACCCGGAGCTCTCCGCTGCGCTGCGGGCGTACCTGGCCGGTGAACCGACCCCGCTGGGCGCGGCCGCGCTCGTGGTGGCCGCTGCGGCGACGGCCCTGGCCGAGCAGGCCACCGTCACCGTCGGCGCGGGCAACGGCGGCACCAGCGGGCTGCGCCGAGCGCGCACCGACAAGACCGAGTGGGGCTACCGGAACCTCCGGCTGGACGTGCTGCGCCGGGTCCGCGCCCAGCTCGCGGCCGCCACCGACGAGGAGTACGCCGCCGCCCGCACCGCCCTGGCCGGGTACCGGTCCGGGCCGCTGCCGGCGCGGGTGGTCACCTCCTTCCTCCTGCCGACCGAGCGGGACTGGGTCACCGACGACGTGACCGCCGCGGACCGGAGCCCCGACTGGCTGCTGGTCGAGCTGCTGCTCTGCGCGGTCGACGACGCCGAGCGGTTCGCCACCCTCGTCGGTCACCTCTCCGTCTACTCGCTCCTGTACGACCCGGCCGTGGTGGTCACCGGCGCCGCCACGATCGGCCCGGCGATCGCGCCGCTGCTGGCCGAGTGGTTCGACCACGAGGGCATCGCCGCCGAGGGGCAGCAGCGGCTGGTGTCGCTCCTGGCGGCGCTGCCCACCGACGAGGCGATGACGCTGCTGCTGGCCCGCCTCGACCGCAAGTATGTGCCGGCCGGGGTGCTGGACATGCTCCGCCGCTTCCCGGTGCGCGGGGTACGCCTGCTGGCCCGGGCGGCCGGCGAGCGCACCGCGGCCGGTCGGGAGGCTGCCGCGCTGCTGCGCGGGCACGTGCTGACCAACCCGACCGCGGTCGAGGTCGCGCTGCCCGGGCTCGACCCGGCGGAGCGGGAGCGGGTCGAGCGGGTCACCGGCGAGGACGCGGCCGTCCCGGTCGCGGAGCCGGACCGGCTGCCACCGGTGCTGGTCAGCCCGCCCTGGCTGGTGAAGCGCCGACGGGCGGCGTCCCCGCTGGTGACCGGACTGATCCGCCCCGACGGCACCGCCCTGGCCTGGCAGCCGGGCGAGCGGGAGCGCTGGGCGGCGATCGTGCCGGGCTGGGCGGGCTACTGGCGCGGTGACGACCTGACGGTTCTCGCCGCCCGGGTGGCCGCCGGGACGGCCGGGGACTACGAGGGCGTCCACTTCTTCGTCCGGGCCACCGAGGAACTGGCCCGGCCGTTGCTGCCCGCGTGGCGGCCGACGGAGAGCTGGTGCGCCGACCAGTGGCTGCGCCGCCTGATCGGCCGGTACGAGCTCGACGCGGTCCCGGCCGCGCTGCACCTGGCCCGCTCGACGCCGCAGAGCGCGGGCGAGGTGCTGCTGCCGGTCGCCGGCGGCGACGTCGCCGAGCTGATGGCCGACTGGTTCGACCGGCTCAAGTCGGTCCGGTCGACCGCCCTGGCCTGGTTCCGGCGGCACCCGGCCGTCGCCGCGCGGGCGCTGCTGCCGGCCGCGCTCGGCGAGCCCGGGCCACGCCGGCGCGCCGCCGAACGGGCCCTGCGCCTGGTCGCCGGGGAGCACCGGGACCTGGTCCTCGGCGCGGCCCGCGAGTACGGCGAGGAGGCCCTGGCCGCGGCGACGGCGGTGCTCGACGCCGACCCGCTGGAGCAGCTCCCCGCCCGGATGCCGGCCCTGCCGCAGTGGCTGGACCCGGTGCTGCTGCCGCCGGTGCTGCTGCGTGACCGCTCGGCGGCGCTGCCCGTCGACGCGCTGCGTCACCTCTGCACCATGCTCGCCCTCTCCAAGCCCGGGGAGGCCTACCCGGGGGTGGAGCTCGCCCGCGAGGCGTGCGACCCGCTCTCGCTGGCCGAGTTCGCCTGGGCGCTCTTCGAGCGCTGGCAGGCGGCCGGCGCCCCGTCGAAGGAGAGCTGGGCGTTCACGGCGCTCGGCCTGATCGGCGACGACGGCACCGCCCGCCGGCTCGCCCCGCTGATCCGGGCCTGGCCCGGCGAGGGCGGGCACGCCCGGGCGGTCACCGGCCTGGAGGTGCTCGCCGCCATCGGCTCCGACGTGGCGCTGATGCACCTGTACGGCATCTCGCAGAAGGTGAAGTTCCGTGGGCTGCGGGAGCGGGCGGCGCAGAAGGTCACCGAGGTCGCCGCCGGGCTGGGGCTGGACTCCGAGCAGCTCGGCGACCGCCTGGTGCCCGACCTGGGGCTCGACGCCGACGGCAGCCTGGTCCTCGACTACGGCCCGCGCCGGTTCACCGTGGGCTTCGACGAGCAGCTCAAGCCGTACGTGGTGGACGGTGCCGGAGCCCGCCGCAAGGATCTGCCCAAGCCGGGCGTCCGGGACGACCAGGCGCTCGCGCCGGTCGCGTACCAGCGGTTCGTCGGGTTGAAGAAGGACGTCCGTACCCTCGCCGCCGACCAGATCCGCCGCTTCGAGGCGGCGATGGTGGCCGGGCGGCGCTGGCCGGCGGCCGACTTCCGCCGCTACTTCCTGGAGCACCCGCTGCTCTGGCACGTCGTCCGGCGGCTGGTCTGGGCGACCGTGGACTCCTCCGGCGCGGTGGTCACCGCGTTCCGGGTCGCCGAGGACCGCACCCTTGCCGACGTCGACGACGAGACGTACGTGCCGCCGGACGACGCGGTCGTCACGATCGCGCACCCGCTGCACCTCGGCGCCGCCGTGCCGGCCTGGGCGGAGCTCTTCGCCGACTACGAGATCCTCCAGCCCTTCGCCCAGCTCGGCCGCGAGGTGCACCGGCTCACCGAGGCCGAGCGGGACGAGCGGCTGCTGCACCGGCACATGGGTGTCGCGGTGCCGGCCGGCCGGCTGCTCAGCCTGGAACGGCGGGGGTGGCGGCGCGGCGCGCCCCAGGACGCGGGCGTGCAGGGCTGGCTGGAACGGGAACTGCCCGGCGGTCGCGCGCTGGTGATCGACCTCGATCCGGGCATCGCCGTCGGCGTGGTGGACATGTTCCCGGACCAGAAGCTCAACGCGATCTGGGTCAACGACCGCCCCGAGGGCGACTGGTACGGCCGCGACGGCAGGGTCCGCTTCGGCGACCTGGACGACGTCACCGTCTCCGAGGTGCTGCGCGACCTGGCGGAGGTGACCCGGTGACCGCGCTCGACCCCACCGCCGAGCGGGCCCAGCGGCCCCCGGCCGAGGTGCGTTACGCCGACGAGCTGGCGAAGCTGGCCGCCGACGACGGCGATCCCCGCCCGCCGGGCTGGGCGCTGAGCCTGCGGGCCGCCCGCCGGTTCATCCTCGGCGATCCCGCCGCCGGGATCCGGCGCAAGTTCGTCGGCGACCCGTCGCTGATCGACCGGGCCCTGGTGGCGCTGGCCACCAGTCGTGGGCTGATGCTGGTCGGCGAGCCGGGCACCGCGAAGTCGCTGCTGTCCGAGCTGCTGGCGGCCGCGATCAGCGGCGACTCCACGCTCACCATCCAGGGCGGCGCCGCCACCACCGAGGACCAGATCCGCTACTCCTGGAACTACGCCCTGCTGGTGGCCGACGGCCCGTCGCCGCGGGCGCTGGTGCCGGCGCCGCTGCTGCGCGGCATGGCGCAGGGCCGGGTGGTCCGCTTCGAGGAGATCACCCGCTGCCCGCTGGAGGTGCAGGACTGCCTGCTCTCCCCGCTGTCGGACCGGGTGCTCGCCGTCCCGGAGCTGCCGGGCAGCGACGCGATGGTGTTCGCCCGCGAGGGGTTCAACGTGATCGCCACCGCGAACACCCGGGACCGTGGCGTCAACGAGATGAGCGCCGCGCTGAAGCGGCGTTTCAACTTCGAGACGGTCTTCCCGATCCCCGACCTGGCCACCGAGCTGGAACTGGTCGAGGCGGAGGCCGGTGAGCTGCTGCGCCGTTCCGGGGTGACCGTGCCGCCGCGCCGCGACCTGCTGGAGGTGCTGGTCACCACGTTCCGCGAACTGCGTACCGGGGTCACCGAGCGGGGCGACGCGATGGAGCGCCTGTCGTCGGTGATGAGCACCGCGGAGGCCGTCTCGGTGGCGCACGCCGTCGGGCTGCGCGGCTGGTTCCTGCGCGGTGAGGCCGGCGACGCCGCCGACGTGGTGGCCTGCCTGGCCGGCACCGCCGCCAAGGACGACGCGGAGGACCTGGCCCGGCTGCGCCGCTACCTGGAGCAGCAGGTGTCCCGGCGCTCGGGCGCGCAGTGGCAGGCGTTGCACGACGCCCGGCACCTGCTGCCCGGCTGATGGCGGGCGACGCGCCGGACGGCGTCACCTTCCTCGGGGTCCGTCACCACAGCCCGGCCTGCGCCCGGCTGGTGGCGGCCACCGTGACCGCGCTGCGCCCGGCGTACGTGCTGGTGGAGGGGCCGGCCGACCTCAACGGGCGGCTGGACGAGCTGCTGCTCGACCACGAGCTGCCGATCGCGGTGTTCACCGCGTACCGGGACGCCGGCCGGCGACACGCGTCGTGGAGCCCCTTCTGCGCGTACTCCCCGGAGTGGGTGGCGATGACCGCCGGGCGGGCCGCCGGGGCGGAGGTCCGCTTCATCGACCTGCCCGCCTGGCACCCGGCGTTCGCCCGTCGCGCCAACCGGTACGCCGACGCCGACCAGCGGTACGCCGAGGCGGTGCGGCGGCTCTGCGCCACCCTGGCGGTGGACAACGTGGACGCGCTCTGGGACCACCTGTTCGAGATCGGCCCCGACGACGGGCTCGCGGAGCGGCTGGACGCGTACTTCGACCTGCTGCGCGGCGAGTCGGCGGCGGGCGAGGACGACACGGCCCGGGAGGCATACATGGCCCGTTGGGTGCGGGCGGCCCGGGCCCGCGCCGGTGGCCGGCCGGTGCTGGTGGTCACCGGCGGGTTCCACCGCCCGGCCCTGGTGCGGCTGGTGGCCGCCGGACCAGACGACGAGGGCTGGCCGGCGGTGCCGGAGCCGGAGCCCGACGCGGTGGCCGGCAGCTATCTGGTGCCGTACTCGTTCAAGCGGCTGGACGCCTTCGACGGCTACCAGTCCGGGATGCCCTCCCCGGGCTACTACCAGCGGGTCTGGGAGGACGGCCCGCAGCGGGCCGCGGAGGCCCTGACGGAGTCGGTGGCGGCCCGGCTGCGGAGCCGCCGGCAGCCGGTCTCCACCGCCGACCTGATCGCCGCCCGGACCATGGCCGGTGGGCTGGCCCGGCTGCGGGGCCACGCCCAACCGGGCCGGGTCGACGTGCTCGACGGGCTGGTCTCCGCCCTGGTCGGCGACGCCCTCGACCAACCGCTGCCGTGGGCGTCGCGGGGTCGGCTGGCCGCCGGCACCCACCCGGCGGTGGTGGAGATGGTGGCCGCGCTCAGCGGCGACCGGGTCGGCCGGCTGCATCCGGACACGCCGCTGCCGCCGCTGGTGCACGACGTCGACGCCGAGCTGGACCGGCACCGCGTCGGCCCGGCCGACGTGGTCGAGCTGGACCTGACCGTCCCCGCCGACCTGGCGCGCAGCCGCCTGCTGCACCGCCTGCGGCTGCTGGACGTCCCCGGTCACCGGCGCGACAGCGGCCCCCGGGTGGGCGCCGACGCGGTGCTCACCGAGCGGTGGTCGCCGAGCCCTGCTCCGGACCGGCTGGCCCGGATGATCGAGGCCGGCGGATACGGCCCGACCGTCCGCGATGCGGTGACCGCCCTGGTCGAGGAGCGCGTCGTGCTGCTCGGCGGCGACGTGGACGGCCTGGCCACGCTGCTCTTCGACACCGCGCTTGCCGGGCTCCGTGAGCACTCGGCGCGGGCGCTCGCCGCGATCGCCCGGGCCACCGGCACGGTCACCGACCTGGGGGCGCTGGGCCGGGCGCTGGCGGTGGCGCTCGGCCTGTGGCGGCACGACCGGCTGCTCGGCAGCGCGGGCGCGGCGCCGCTCGGCGCGTTGATCGCGGCGGCGGTCCGCCGGGCGCTCTGGCTC